>DASUTR010000158.1:0-2462 GCA_036374535.1 Polyangiaceae bacterium | reverse complement strand
TCGTGCTCGAGAGCGCCGCGATGTTCAAGGCGTTCGGGCTCGACAACCAGCGTCATTCTCCGCTCTGGTCCGGCGAGGACGAAGCCGAGGGCGTGAGCGCAGCGAAAGAGGAGTCGTTCGCCGACGCGCTCGACGAGGCAGGCGATGACAGGTTCAGTGGGACCTCGCTCGGCGGCATCGGCAGCGGCGGCGGTGGTCGCGGCGCGCCCGCGAGCGCCGCGCCGAGCAAGGCCGCGCGCGACGACGCCTTCGAGCGCGAGTCCGCCGAGCCGCGGAGCGAGGCCAAGAAGATGCGAACCATCGACGCCGAACCCGCCCCCAAGCCCGCCCCGGCCCCGAGCATGTCGCGCTCGGCGGCGAACGGCGCGCTCCTGCCGAACGACCCGATGAACCCGTTCCTGCCGGAGCCTGCGACGCCGCGCCGCAGAATGATCCCGATGCGCCGTACGTTCGAGCGGACGGGCGAGGTTTTCGTCGATCGCTTCGCGCCGCGCGCGGCTAGCTCGAGCGCCATCGCGTCGGCCGAGCTCGACGTCGAGCGCAACGAGAACCGGCGCGAATCGGTGAAGAAGCTCTTCGCGCTGCTGCTCCGCGCGGGCGACATCGATCGAGCCGCGCGCGTCTCGCGGCGCTGGTCGGAGAAGGAGCCGCTCGATCCCGACGCCATCACGGCGCGCGCCGACGTGCTTGCGGCGAGCGGTAATCGCACCGAAGCGATCCGCGTGCTCGCGGGTGTCGTCGACGTGAGGCCTGGTGACGTATCCGCACAAAAACGCCTCGCGCGGCTGCACCGCTGGGCGGGCGAGCCGGAGCTCGGCTGCCGCTACAGCGTCGCGATCGCGGAATTTCGAGCGTCCGACGCCGCGCTGCTCGGCGAAGCCGTTCGCTGCGCGCGCGCCGTGGGCGACGGGGCGCTCGCCGACGAGCTTCTCGCCAACGCCGAGGCGGCGACGCGCGCGGGCGCCGAGACGCTGCTTCGAGGGGCCGCGCCGAACGAGCGCGAGCTCCGCGGCGATCTGCGCGTCGAGGGGACGTGGTCCGGCGGCGCCGATCTCGACCTTTCGCTCGTGCATCCCGACGGCCACCGCGTCTCTTGGCTCGGGGCCCCGACCCGATCGGTCATTACGGCGCGTGACGCCACGAGCCCGAGCACCGAGGGTCTGGCCTTGAACAACCCGCAAGCGGGCGAATACGTGATCGAGGTGGTGCGCGCCGCCGGAGCGGGACGCGCCGTCGGCGAGGTGACCGTCACGGCCGCCGGAACCACACGCCGCGTTCCGTTCGTGCTCGACGGTACCCGCGCGAGCATCGCCGTTGCGAGCATCAGCGTGCGGCAGGTGCTCGTACCGGTGAACTTCTGAGAACGCTCAGCCGGCTTTGATGCTGTCGAGGAGCGCGAGAAACGGCTTCCTCGCCTTGATGACCGTGGCTTTCGGACCGACGAGCTTGAAAAAGTAGCTGCCGCTCGGCGCGTCGACGATGGCTCCGAGGAGCCCGAAATTCTCTTTCGGTCCCTTGCCGCCCCCCATGGGCCCCGGGTCGTACGTTCCCGACTCGATCTCCACCATGTGAGCCGTGAGGCCGCCGATGTTGCGATCGGCACGTTTAACGTCCTCGACCTTCGTGCCCTTGAATTGTTTCACCCAGCGGTCGACGTTCGCTTCGAGTCCCCCGCCCTGGCCCGGTCCGAAATAGAAGACGCCGAGGTCGCCGTCTTCACCGTCCCCGGGGGCGCGCGGAACGAGGTACGTCGCCTTCCTCATCATGTTGCTCTTCTCGGAGCGCTTCCAATCCGGCGGATCGACCCACGTGATCGCCACCGGAGGCAGGCCCGCGTCGGCGGCTGGCGTCGGCTTTGCGGCTGGCTGGGGAGCCGGAGCCGCGGAGCCTGCATCGATGGAGGTCTCAGCGGCCGGCTCGGCTTTTGGCTCGGGCGTCTTCTGGCAGGAAGTCCCGAGCAGGACCATGGTTGCGAGAGCGAAGATCCGGGTCACCACTCGCGTCCGTATAGCACGCGCCAAAGCGGCGTGATACGAGCGGAACCCGATGAGCGGCACGGTTGGGCCCGTCGACTGGGCCGTTTTCGGCGCGGTCGTCCTATTCGCGCTGATCTTCGATCGGCTGATCTTCGGCAAGGCGAAAGCGCACATCTCGTTTCGCGAAGCGGCGATCCGAAGCGTTTTCTTCGTCTCCGTCGGCCTCTCGTTCGCCATCTACATCTACGTCCGCGAGGACCTGAACGCGGCGCTCACGTACATCGTCGCCTACCTCGTCGAAGAGTCGCTGTCCGTCGACAACCTCTTCGTCTTCCTCGTCCTCTTTACGTACTTCCGCGTTTCCGAGTCGCAGCAGCAACGCGTGCTCGTCTGGGGCATCATCGGCGCCGTGGTGATGCGGGGCGTGTTCATCTTCTTGGGCGCGGCGTTGTTGCACCGCTTCCACATCGTCACGTACCTGCTCGG
>DASUTR010000157.1:0-4395 GCA_036374535.1 Polyangiaceae bacterium | reverse complement strand
GCTGATGTTGGCGTGAATGCCGGGTTCGATCATTGCGTTTCTCCTGAGCTGCCCAAAGCTCGGCACGACGTGAACGCGGGGGATTGGGGGAACGTGCCGCGCCAGACCGTCATGCCGAGCTTTCGATCGCTCAGTCTTTCGCTCCCTTGTGCACTGTTATGCTCGCTACGGTGTCGTCGTCCCTCTTGAGTTCGACCGAGCCGCCGTTCTTCTTGCACTTCTCGACGAGGCGCTCGTACAGTTCCCGCGCCATGAACTCGCTCAGGCCGGACGCGCCGGATTCACCGAGGGCGAGGTCGGTGGAGCGGTAGATGACGGACCAGGTCATCAGGCGAACTCCTCGAACAGTTCTTTGGCGCCCGGGAAGAACAGGCAGAGCTCCTCGATCGCCTCGGTCAATTCAGCGGCACGGGCTGCGGACAATGCCCCGTCCGGCGTAGCGGAGTAACGGTGAGCGCGCGCCAGGTAGTAGTCGCGGCGCTCGTCCCAGCCGGTGAGCAGCTCGAAGACGCGGTCGTCTATGTCCTGCTTCTTGCCGAGCTTGGAGTTCGGGTCCAGCTTCGGAGCGATGCGGTTCATCACGCACTCTCCTCCCGCTTGACGCCACACAGCCTCCGCAGCTCTTCGGTCCACTCGGCCGGCTCGCGGCCGTCGTCGTAGGGCTCGAGCCAGGCGCCCGGCAACGCTGCACACGTCGCGTCTTTGGCCGGGGCCTCGTCCACCTTGTACATGACCGTCCCGTCCTTCAGGCCGTACTCGCGCGCGAGTCGCTGGCCATCCTCGGTCCACTCACCGAATCGCGCGGCGAACGGAGCCGAAATGACCGTCGTGATGCGGCCGAGCCTCTCCGGGTAGGCCGACTTCACAATCCGCACCTTCTGTCCAACCCTGAAGCCCATTAGAACCACCTCGGAAGGTCGAGCCCCCAAAACTCGCGCACGCCGATCACGATGAGCACGAAGAGCAGAAACATCGCGACGATGGCGATGATTGCGCGCGCGGGGCTCACGGGAACCTCCGCCGCGGCGGAGGGGGAGGAGGAACCGACGGCACGCCGCGCTGCCGAAGCGAACGGGCGAAGCGGTCGTTAGACTCGCGAAACTCCGCGTTGCGCCTCGCGAGCTCTTCGCGGTCGGCGTCGAGCTTCTTCAGCATCGCGGCCAGGCGAGGGTTTACGTCCTTCTTCACGGCTCGTCCCCGTCGCAGGCGACCATCCAAGGCTTTTCGTCCGGCAGTTCCCCGTGCTCGGCGGCGTACTCCTCGAGCTCCGCTTCGCGGATCGCGGCCAGGCAGCGCGCCTCGATGCGGCGCTCCATTTGCTCGACGGGCGTCACGACGCGCTCGCGATTGTGAGAGCGTGAGCCAGCGCGTCGAAGTAGTCGTGCGAGAGCGTCTCGGCGACGAGCTCACGGCCGTCGAAGAGCTTGATTTCGACCATGCCAACGAGGTCGGTCGACGCAACCTTCAGCGTGACGGCGCTCATGACGCGCCCCGGCTTGGCGTCGCTCCAACGACGGAACAGCTCGATCGTTCGGAAGGCGTTCATCGCCCGAAGCGGGTCGATGGCGAGCCGGCAGCGCTCGATTACGGCGGAGGGGGAGTCGTCGTCACGAGGGCAGGTTGGCGCGTTCACAGCGCCACCCGGTAGACCGGCATTAGCCGGTCTTCGCGCTCGGCGCCTGGGTCAACGGCGAGAGCGAGTTCAAGTTCCCAGGACGCTATCTCGACTTCGGATTTGTCGAGCTTGGTCCAGGCGTAGGCAACGACGCGGGAGTCGCGGCGCGCGCCGATTGCGAGGGTCGGTCGTTTGCGGGTGGCGTGGCGGGAGGGCGTGGCGTCCATGCCACTAGTCTTATGTCAGCTAACAATCGTTGTCAACTAACAATCGACAGGCCGCAAGCGAATGTCGCCCTCCTGGGACGCCTGGTAGCCTAACGCCGCGGATCCGTTCCGGTGGCCGGGGCGGGCGGACGCTCGCTTTGGCTCTTTGGCGGCCGGGGTCCCTCTGTCAGGTAGTCCAGGGAGACATTGAGCGCCTGGGCTATCCGGGCGACGACCCAGAAGGCCGTTTCCTTCTGTTTGCCGTTGAAAATTCGCCAGAGCTGGGCGTAATCGAACCCCGTCGCCGCCTCGAGCTCGCCGAGCGTTAGACCCGACTCCTTCAGCGCCTCGTTGAGGCGGTCGACCGCCCGCGACTGAAACGGGTCCGTTTTTCCGGTCCCTCGTCGCTTTGCGGCTCCCATGCCCCGATGCTCGCAGTCGGTATGACGGCTAGCAAGAGTTCTCTTCTTTGCTAGTTGACAACTAGTGTTAGCTGGCATAAGGTATCGGCTGTGAGCGACAATCGTGGCGCCGAGGCCCTCCGAAGCCTGATCGAAGTTTCGTACGATTCGAACCAAGCCGCGCTGGCTGCCGCGCTCGGTCTTTCGCAATCGCACGTGAGCCGCCTCGCCCGTGGCGAGACGAAGCCGAAGCGGCGCGACCAGGCGCTCGTCCTTCGCAAGAAAGCCGGCATTGCCGTGGAGTGGTGGGACGAGCCACCAGTTCAGACCAAGCGCCCTCGCGAACGCCGCAACCCATCCGCCGCATGAAGTCCCTCTCATGATCGGCGTAAATTGCCTCACTCTGCTCCACGAGTCCACGAAGATTTCGTGGCGGTCTGACTTTCTTCGCCCGGGGTCGAATGCCCTGTGTGCATCTCGCCGTGAGCCGTCGACCTCGTTCCCCGGAAGGCGCGTGTAAGGCATGGCGCGAACCGGGAAGCATGCCCGAACCTCGAAGCGCGCCGCAAGCCCCCGACACGGCGAAGTGTACCGCATTTCGAGGACAGCTCTTCGCGCGTGCCTCGCAGAGCTTGGGATCAGCGTTCGCGACGCCGCGAAGTTCATGCGCTGCCCGAAGAGCAGCGTCGAGCGCTACCTCGCGCAGGGATTCGACATTCCGCCGCTCCGCTCGTCGCGTCTCAAGAAGTGTTTCGTGGAGCAGCTTCAGCTCGTCGTGAAAGGAAGGGCCGCGTGACCGACCGCTCCGAAGCCGTGCTCGTCGAGCTCGTTCCCGAGCTCCGCGCGAAGCGTCTGCCGCTCTCGTTGTCATCACCGAAGCAAGAGAGCAACGCGCATGCCATGTCTCCGGTCGAGCTGAAGGCCGAAGCCGTTCGGCTGTTCCCTCTCACCGGAATGGGCAAGCGCGCGTGCTTCCGTGCGTTCGGCGTTCCCTACGAAACAGGCCGTGAGTGGATCGATCCGGCGTTTCAGAAGAAGTGCCCGCGTGAAGACTTCGTGCTCTGGCTCGGGCACATCGTCGCGGCGAAGAGCCTCGTTCGGGTGGCGTGATGCGTGTTTTTTTCGTCTCGCAATTGGGTGCACCCGCTGAACAAATTGCGCGTGACCGCAAAGTCATTCGCGACCAGCAACGGACGCGCGTTCAGGGTGAACATTTGAAACTGGAGAGCGCGTGATCGACGCTCTTTTGGCTGTCGCGCTCGTCTTCGCCATCGGCGTCGCGCTGCGATTCCGGGCCGACCTCGCCGACGCGAAGGCCGCGAACGAGGCTCTTCTCGAAGAGCGCGACGAGTACGCGCGCGAGCGGAAGGACCTCCTCAATTGAGCGAGACGCTTTCTCCCGCCGACGTGGCCGAGCGCCTTCGATGCGGCGTTCGGACGGCGTGCCGCGTGATGCGTGAAGCGGGCGGGTTTCGGTTCGGTGACTCTTGGCGGATTCGAACGGAGAGATTCGAGCAATGGCTAAAAGAACGCGAGACGGCTTCTACAGGCGGAATCGATTCTGGTACACGTGCGACCCCCGCACCGGACGCGTCGTCACCACCGGCTGCGAGAGCAAGGCGGCGGCGCGCGCCAAGAAAGACAGTTGGGAGCTCGAGGCCGCAAACCCCAGAGCTCATGCCGTGGGAAGTGAGACGGTCGGCGCGTGTTGCGATCGGGTGATCGCATCCCGCGAAGCGCTCGGCAAGGCGACCCTATTTCACGAGCAGAAGCTCAGGCCGTGGATTCGCCTGCTCGGCGCCTCGACGCCGCTCGCCTTGGTTGGCCCCGAGACCTTCGACCGGTTCCGCGCCGCTCGGCGTGAGGCTGGCGTCTCCGATCACACCATCGGGAAGGAGGTCGGCGCGTTCCTTCGTGCGCTACGGCTGTCCAAGCGCCTCGGGCTCTACGAGGGCGACCTATCCGTGCTTCGGCCGCTCGACCTCTCCTCGGGCTACGTGCCGAGGACGCGCGCGCTCTCCGTCGTCGAGCTCGGCACGCTGCTCGCGAACCTGGACCCGTCGAGGCACGCCTTCGTCGCTCTCTGCGCCGCGCTCGGCGTCCGGCGCGGCGAGCTCATGCGGCTTCGACCCGAGGACTTCGACCTCGCCGCCGGCGCCGTCGTCGTCCGCGG
>DASUTR010000156.1:0-15267 GCA_036374535.1 Polyangiaceae bacterium | reverse complement strand
GGCGGAGCTTCCCGAGCACGTCGAGTTGGTGCTCGGTGGGACCATGGCAGAGCGCATTCGCGACGCGGTCGGCGCGCGCGCTCTCGTTCCCGAAGGCCTCGCCGGTCTCGAGCAATGGCTGGAAGCGAGGCACGAAGCCTGAGCTCCGGTTCCGGGCTCCGCACGCGCGCTGATCCGGCGGCCGCGCTCAGCTCTCGAGCTCGTCGACGAACGACATGGCCTCGAGCAATCGCTCGCGCTGGCGCTTCAGCTGCTCGAGGAGCGCCCGTGCTTCCGCGACGACCTCGGGCGGGGCGTTTTTCACGAATTTTTCGCCGCCCAGGCGCTTTTCGAGGACTTCGATGTCCTTGTCGAGCTTCTTGACGCCGCGCTCGATGCGCTCTTTTTCCTTCTTCGGGTCGACGAGACCGGCGAGGCCGACGAGCACTTCCACGTCGCCCGCGACGCTGACGATCGTGCCTCGCGGTCTCGCTCCTCCCGGCGCGGCGACGCGCGGAGCACCGTCGGTTCCGACCAGGAACGCGACGAGACCAACCTGGCTTTCGAGGAGCGCCAGAACGCCCGCGTCCGCCGCGCGTAGCTCGAGCGGAACCTTGTCGCTCGGCCGGATGTCGTGCTCGCTGCGAACCGTTCGCGCGGCGCCGATCGCCGCCATGAGAATCGACATGTCGCGTTCGGCGTCTCCGTCGACACGCCCGTCACCGGACGTAGGGTACGGCGCGAGCGCGATCGAAATCGGGCGAGAGGAAGGCCTCGGCAGCTTCTGCCAGAGCTCCTCGGTGATGAACGGCACGTACGGGTGCAGCGCTCTCAGCGCCGTCTCGAGCGTGTGCGCGAGAACCGCACGCGTCTCGCTCTTTTCGGCGTCGCTTCCCGAGGAAAAGACGGGCTTCGTCGCCTCGAGGAACCAATCGCAGAGCTCGTCCCAGAAGAAGTGATAGAGAGCGCTCGAGCCGTCGTCGAGCCGGAATTCTTCGATGCCGCGCGTACTTTCGCCGACGGCATGGGAAAGCCGCGACAGTATCCAGCGGTTCGGAAGCAGCGTCGCGGCGGGCGGCGTGCCGTCGAGCTCGGCCCCTTCGACGTAGCCGAGCGCGAAGCGCGTCGCGTTGTAGATCTTGTTGCAGAACTTGCGATAACCGTCGATGCGCGCTGGCGAGAGAGCGATGCGCTTCGCTTGCGGCGAGTAGCTGACGAGAGTCATCCGCAGCGCGTCCGTGCCGTACGCCGCGAAGCCCTTACCCATCTGCGCCACCGAGGGATACGCCTTCTTGAACTTCGCGAGCGCTTCCTCCGCGGGCGCGTCGGGCATGAGCTTCTTCACGATCGTGCCGAACTCGGCACCGTGAATGAGATCGAGGGGATCGAGGGTGTTCCCCTTGACCTTGCTCATCTTGTCCCCCGTCTCGTCCACGATCATGCCGTGGAGCAAGACCCGGCGGAACGGCACTTCCCCCATGAAATGCAGGCCCATCATCATCATGCGGGCGACCCAGAAGAACAGGATGTCGTAGCCGGTCTCGAGATCGCTTGCGGGGTAGAAGCGCTGGAGCGCCAGCGTCTTGTCGGGCCAGCCGAGCGTCGAGAACGGCCAGAGCCCGCTCGAGAACCAGGTGTCGAGCACGTCGGGATCCTGCTCGAGCTCCGTGCCACCGCACTTCGAACACTCCGTCGCGTCGGTGCGCGTGACGTTCACGTGACCGCACGCCTTGCAGTAGAACGCCGGGATTTGATGCCCCCACCAGAGCTGCCGTGAGATGCACCAGTCCTGGATGTTCGTGAGCCAGTGCTCCCACGTCTTCACCCACTCTTCCGGGACGATCTTGGTGCGTCCGTCGCGCACCGCCTGGAGAGCGGGCTCCGCGAGCGGCTGCATCTTCACGAACCACTGCGTCGAGATCATCGGCTCGACGATGGCGTTCGTGCGCTGCGAGCGCGGCAGCGTCATGACGTGGGGCTTCGACCCGCGCGCGAGCCCGAGCTCTTCGAGCCGCTTCTTCACGGATTTCCGCGCCACGAAACGATCGAGCCCGGCGAATTCGCCGCCGTTCTGGTTCATGCGGCCGTCGAGCTCGAAGATGTTGATCTCGGCGAGGCCGTGGCGTTTGCCCGTCGCGAAATCGTTGAAGTCGTGCGCGGGCGTGACCTTCACGGCGCCGGTGCCGAACTTCATGTCGACGAGCACCGGGTCCGTGATGACGGGAATTTCGCGGGAAACGAAGGGGTGTTTGAGCTTCTTTCCGTGGAGGTGCTTGTAGCGCGGGTCGTCGGGATGAACGGCCACGGCGCTGTCGCCGAGCATCGTCTCGGGACGCGTGGTCGCGATCACGAGCTCCGTCGCGCCGAGCGACGGATCGGCGTCGAGCACCGGGTAGGCGAACTCGTAGAGCTCACCCTGGACGTTCTCTTGTGTTTCGACCTCGAGGTCGGAGAGCACCGTGCGCGACTCGACGTCCCAATTGACGAGGCGCGTCGCGCGATAAATGAGCCCCTCTTCGTAGAGGCGTACGAACGCTTCGCGCACGGCGCGCGAGAGCTCCGGATCCATCGTGAACTTCGAGCGCGGCCAGTCGGCAGAGAAGCCGAGCACGCGCAGCTGCTCGAGGATGCGCCCGCCGCTCTGCTCCTTCCACTGGAACACGCGCTCGATGAACGCGTCGCGACCGAGCTCGTGGCGCGTCTTGCCTTCGCGTTTCAGGAGGCGCTCGACGACGACCTGCGTCGAGATCCCCGCGTGGTCGATGCCGGGCTGCCACAGCGTGTTGAACCCGCGCATGCGCGCGTGGCGGATGATGACGTCCTGGACCGTGTAGAGGGCGTGTCCGATGTGCAGCGACCCCGTCACGTTCGGCGGGGGCATGGGAATCACGTACACGGGCCGGCGGTCGTTCGGATCGAGCGACGCCGAGAAGACGCCGTTCTTCTCCCAGAACTCGTACCAGTGCGGTTCGACGCTCGCGGGTTCGTACGCTTTCGGAAGCTCGGACATCGGGGGGCGGGGAGTCTAGTGCAGCGCAAGCGAGAGCGTGGCAACTTTCGCGCACGCCGAAACTCACGCGCGGCGCTCTAGAACGCGCGGACTCCCCGCAAACGCTCGACCGTGTTGCGAATGCCGTCCTCGAGATTGCCGCGATACTCGAACCCGAGCGCGGCGAACTTCGCGGGCGACACGGTGTACGAGAGCTGATTCATGATGGCCGAGTCCACGAGCTCGACGCGCAGATCGGGCACGAACTTCTTGATGACGTCGACGATGCCTCCGACGGTCACGTTGTCGGTGAGGACGTTGTACACGTTGCCGTCGAAGAGGTCGCGTTCGACGATGAAGCGGAGCGCCCGGACGGCGTCGCCGAGCTCGAGGTAGGGCCGCTTCTGATTGAGCGCCGTGCGCCACACCGTGATCGGCTCGCCGAGGCACGCTTGCCAGACGAACTTGTTCACGGCCGTGTGAAAGCGCATGCCGGGCGACGTTCCGTAAATCGTCCCGAAGCGACACGCGATGAAGCGTAGACCCTGCGTCGCAGCGAGCTCGGCCAGGCGTTTCTCGGCCTTGAGCTTGCTGGTCGCGTACGGACTCTGCGGCTTGAGCTCGGATTCGGAGCAATTCTCGTCGACGACGTCGTTCGCGGTTCCGTAGACGCTCGTCGTCGAAAGAAAGGCCAGGCGGCTCTTCGTCGCGAGACAGGCTTCCGCGACGCGCTCCGTCCCGACGTGGTTGACGCGCTCGACCTCTTCCTGGATGTCGAAGCTTCCCGCGGCGTTCGTGATGGCGGCAAGGTGGATGACCGCATCCATTCCCACGAAAAGCTTGCCGAGATCGGCTTTCAGGACGTCGGCCTCGACGAAGCGGAACCGCACGCCCTTCGGCAGGTCGAAGAGCGACACGAAGCGCTGAGTGGCCAGGTTGTCGATGAGCAGCACCTCCTCGAAATCACCCGGTTTCAGGGAGTGAATCAGCCGAGAACCGATGTGCCCGAGAGCGCCCGTAACGGCGAGTTTCATGGGTTTTCCGCTTCCAGAACGCGGCGCGTTCGTTCGAGACCTTCACGAAAGAGGCATGCCGGGCGCCAGCCGGTGATGCCGTGGATGAGCTCCGATGAGATCTTCACGTCGTCGATTTCGATGCGGCGGCGTTCGTCGGGCCACTCGACGTGGTCGAGCTTTCCCCGCCCGAACACCTCGATCATCTGCTTCGCGATCTCGAGCACCGAAAGGTGTTGCTCGTGAGCGGCGAACAGCACCTCGCCGTAGAGGCGCGGCTCGCCGGCCGCGCGCACGAGGATGTCCGTCGCGTCATCGACGTACATGACGTTGCGCTTCTGTGCGCCGGAGCCGAAGACCTTGATGGCCTGGTTCGTCCAGGCGAGGTGCAGGAAGTAGTTCACGAAGCCGAACTCGGGGTAACCCTTGCCGTACGGACCGTAGAGGTTCGCGAATCGGAGGACGACGGTTCGGAGGTCGTGCACCTTGTTGTAGATTCGGTAGTACTTCTCGGCGACGCCCTTGTTCGCCGAGTAGATGTCGAGTGGCCGCTCCCCGTGCTTTTCGTCGACGATGTCACCCTCTGCGCGGCCGATGACCGTGCTGCTCGAGGTGTACACGAGGACGGCGTCGCGATTGAGGAGCCGAACGGCCTCGAGCACCTTCAGATTGCCGATGCAGTTGATTTCGGCGTCGTGAACCGGATCCTGCAGCGACAGAGGGTGCGACGTTTGCGCTGCGCAGTTGTAGATGACGTCCTGGCCTTGCACGAGGTCGGCGATGAGCGGCTCGTCCGCCATGTTGCCGCGAACGAAACGGATCTTGTCCCACACGCCGCGCAGCGTGGCCGTGGTCGCCCGGAGCTTCGGGTCGAGCGTGTCGAGGACGGTCACGCGATTCTTCGGATCCGAGAGGCAACGGCGCACGAGGTTTGCGCCCAAAAAACCCGCGCCGCCGATGACGAGAACGTTCACTTCGATTTCTCCTGCAAAGCCAGATGGTCGAGGGTCCGCTCGATGCCCTCGTCGAGCGTGACGCGGGGGCGAAATCCCGACGCTTCCTCGAACGGGGCCGGATCGGCGACGAAGAACCGGTTCTCGATGGGCGAGAGCCCGGCGGGCGGCGTCACGGTCGTCACCGGAACTTCTCTACCGGTACGCGCGCCGACGAGCTCCGCGACGCGGCTGACGGCGCTTCGCACCGTGTGGCCGAGCCCCGTGCCGACGACGAAGTGGCGACCGCTCACGGCGACGGCCGGAGCCTCGGCGGCGGCCCGAAACGCGCGCGCGACGTCGCCCACGTAAGCGTAGTCGCGGATCTGATTGCCTTCACCGTACACCGTCAGCGCCTCACCGTTCAGCGCCCGTCTTATCATTTGGTTCAAGATGCCGCGATCCGAACTCGCGCTCGGCGGTCCCGGGCCGTAAACGTTGCAGAGCCTCAGGGTCGTCGCCGAGAGCCCGCGCACCCGGGCGCAGAATTCGAGGTACTGCTCGGCCATCAGCTTGTGCAGGTCGTAGATCGAGACCGGGGCGTCGCGCCGCCCGGGGTCGATGGGGACCGAAAGCGTGACGCCCGTCACGGTCGAGGTTCCGGCGAGCACGACGCGCGGCGACGGCGTCCGTTCGAGGCAGAGCTCGGCGATCGCCGTGACGGGCCGCACGTTGGCCTCGAAATCGCCGATCGGATCGCGATCGGCCGTGTAAACGCTGGTCTGTCCCGCGAGGTGAAAGACGACGTCGGCGTTCGCGCAGGCCCGAGCGAGATCGCTTCGCACGGTCACGTCGCCGATCACGTTCTCGACGTTCGGATGTTCGAGCGCGGGCCGCCGTCCGGCGCGGAACAGCCGTCGCACGCGGGCACCGGCGTCGAGAAGCTCGAGCGTGAGGCTATGGCCGATGTAGCCGGCGCCGCCGGTGACGAGACACAGCGACCCTGCGAGCGTCGAGGCTGGCCGCGTCATGGCTCGCGGCTCCGGCGCCTATTTGATCGCCGGGCCACGGCTCCAGTCGTAGCCGATCTTCGGATCGTCGTGCGGAATACGACCCTCGTCGTTCGGGTCGTACACCTTCGACGTCACGTAGAAAAGGTGAACCGGTTCGCTCAGCGCCTTGCAGCCGTGCGCGACGCCCGGCGGAACGCGGAGCACGCCCCCTTCCTGATGATCTCCCATCAACAGTTCCATGAGCTCACCGTGCGTCGGCGAATCCGGCCGCGTGTCGTAGAGCGCCACCTTCAAAAGGCCGCTCGCGACGTACCACCAGTCGATCTGAATCTTGTGGATGTGCCACGCCTTCGCGACGCCGACGTGCATCAGCGAGTGCCCCCACTGGCCGAAGCCCTCGCCGAAAAAGTCGTCGGTGACTCGAATGATCTCGCGGAAATAACCGCGCTGATCGGTGTGGGTGACGAGCGGCTTCACGACGACGCCTTGAATCACGAGGCCTCCCGTTCTCGAAACGCGCGCACGGCGCTCACGACTGCTTCCACGGATTCTCGTTCCAGCTCGGGAAACATGGGCAGTGACACGACCTCGCTCGCCGCGCGTTCGGTTTCGGGGAGCGCGTCCCCGCCGCGAATGCGTCCGGCGTAACCGGGCATGAGATGCACCGGGACGGGGTAGTGGATGCCGGCGGCGACGCCGCGTTCGCGAAGCGCGCCGAGTAACGCGTCTCGCGCTCGCGAGCGCAGGACGTATTGATGGAAGACGTGCGTCGAACCGGCGCGACGCTCGGGAAGACGAAACGGGCCGCCCGCGAGACCGGCGTCGTAGACGCGCGCGATGCCCTCGCGGAGCTCGTTGTCGCGGTCCAGGTGCTCGAGCTTGACGCGCAGGATGGCGGCCTGAACCTCGTCGAGGCGCGAGTTGAAGCCGGGAGCGGTACTTTCGCGTCGTTCGTTCCAGCCGTATTCGCGAAGCATGCGCGCGCGGGTCGCGAGCTTTTCGTCGTTCGTGGCGACGAGCCCGCCGTCGCCGATCGCACCGAGATTTTTCGTCGGGTAGAAGCTGAAGCAGCTTGCGCGACCGATGCTGCCGACCCGCTTTCCGTGCCACTTCGCGCCGTGCGCCTGCGCGCAGTCCTCGACGAGAACGAGCCCCCGGCGTTCGGCGAGCGCGCCGAGCGCGTCGAGATCCGCGGCTTGACCATAAAGGTGCACCGCGACGATGGCGCGCGTACGTTCGCCGATCGCGCGCTCTACGGCGTTCGGATCGAGCGTGAAGTACTTGGGGTCGATGTCGGCGAACACCGGCGTCGCGCCCGTGAGCTCGATGCCGGCGACGGTCGCAACGGCCGTGTGTGACGGCGCGATCACCTCGTCGCCGGGGCCGATGCCGGCGCTCTTCAGCGCGACGTGAATCGCGTCGGTGCCGTTCGCGACGGCAACTCCGTGTCGTACTCCCAGGTACGTCGCGAATTCCTCTTCGAAACGAGAGACCTCTTCACCGAGAATGTAGCGACCGCTCGCGAGAACCCCGAGCACGGCCCGATCGATCGCTTCACGATGAGCGAGGTACTGCGCGTGGGGATTCGAGCACGGGATCATACGGTGTGCACCCGCGGCACGTAGAGGATGAATTTGCCTCCGCGCTCCGAGTAGCCCTTCTCTTTCGCGAGGATTTCTTGCGCGTGATTCCACGCGAAGAGGAGCGCGTAGTCCGGCGGTTCCTTCGCGAAGCGCTCGTAAGGCGAGACGGGAATGTGAACGCCGGGCGAAAGCTTGCCCTGCTTGATGGGCGTCGTGTCCGAGATGTACTCGACGAGATCCGGACCGATGCCGCAGAAATTCGTGACGGTCGTGCTCTTCGACGTGGCGCCGTAGGCAGCGACGCTGCGCCCCTTTTGCTTCAAGTCTCGGAGCAACGCGACCAACTCGTCGCGCGATTTCCGGACGTTGTCGGCGAAGCGGGCGTACGTCTCCGGGCGATCGAGTCCGAGCTCCCGTTCGCGGGCTTCCTGACGCGCCACGCGTTCGGTGACGGCGTGAGCACCCTTGTGGCCGATGGTGTAGCGCATCGACCCGCCGTGGACGTGTTGCGGTTCGACGTCGAAGAGCTCGAGCCCGTGGAGCCCGAACAGGTGGCTCACCGACGCGACGGAAAAGTAGAAGACGTGCTCGTCGTAGATCTGGTCGTACGACGTCTTCTCGATGATGTCGCCGAGGTACGGATCCTCGAACATCAAGACACCCTTGGGTTTCAAGAGCTTCTTGATGCCGGCCGCGACGGTGTGGATCGCGGCGATGTGGCACATGACGTTCGCTCCGAGAAACGCGTCGGCCTGGCCGTGCTCGGCGACGATGCGCTCGGCCAGCTTCTCGTCGAAGAACTCGGAGATGGCATTCACGCCGCGCGCGCGGCCTGCTTCGGCCACGTTCTTCGAAGGCTCGATGCCGAGATGCCGAATCTTCTGCCGGGCGAAGTTCTGCAGCATGATGCCGTCGTTCGAGCCGATCTCGACGACGAAGGCGTCCGCGGGATCGGCGACGTGACGTTCGAGCACGTTTCCGGCGAAGCGCTCGAAGTGCTCCGTCATGCGACGCGAGGTCGAGGAGAAGAAGGCGTAGTGATCGTGGAACAGCCGCTCCTTCTCGATGAGCTGGGTGAGCTGCACCATGCGAGATTCGGGGCAGAACCCCACTTCGAGCTCGCAGAAGTATTCGTCGGGCACGTCCTTCGGCTCGAGAAAGCCGTTCGCGATGGGCATTTGCCCGAAGCTAAGGAACGGTTCGGTGGTGGCTCCGCTGACTAAGCACTTCGAGGCAGGCACGGCGTCGCGGGCTTCATAGCATGCGTCCCGTGAGGGGTCGCGCCGGCCGTCGTGCTCGCGCTCACTCTTTGGTCAGGCGCTGGATCTCTTCGCGAATCAGCGTCTCGGCGAGCGTCGGCACCACTTCCCAGACGACCCGCTCGACCACCTCGCGCGAGAGCGAGAGAACGCCCTCTACTTGCTGGGGGCTGAGCCCCAGCGAGCCGAGCTTCTGCGCGAAATCGACCCCGTTGCCCGACATGGCCGCCGCGACTGCCGGCTGCGCTCCGCCGAGCGACGGCGACGGCGCCGCAGCCGGTACGGGCTTCGGCGTGAGCTCCGGGGCTTGCGCGCCGAGCAGCGTCGGAGCGCGCGAGACGGACGCGATCGGCGCCGCGACGGCGCTCGGGCCGCTCGGCATACCGGGCGCGGTCTGGCGCGACGCCGCGAAGGGAGCCGGCGGAGCGGGAACGGGAGCCGTGCCGATGCCGCCCGCCACCGGATTCTGTCCGTACGAAAGCGTCGGGGCCCGCGCGGGGCTCGCGGCGGCCACGGGCACGGGAGCTGCGGCGGGAGCGCCGGCCTGCTTCTTCGCGAGCGCGGTTACCTTGTCGATGAGCTGCTGCGTGTCGAACGGCTTGTCCACGAAGTCGTCCGCGCCCACCTGCGCGCCGCGATTGCGATCGTAAGGCTGCTGCTTGTTCGAGAGGATGATCACGGAGAGCCCCGGCGCCGACGCCTTCAGGTTTCGGCAGAGGTCGTAGCCGCTCGTCCCTTCGAGTCCCGCGTCGACGAGAGCCACCGCGGGCCGCTCGGAGAGCTTCGAGACCGCCTCGTCCGCGTTACCGCACAGGACCAAACGATAGTCTTGGCCGGCGAAGGTGATTTCGAGCACCTTCCGCATCGTTTTACTGTCGTCGACCGCTAAGAGCGTCGTGGTCAAGGTCCCTCCGGGGTTGTGCCGGGCGAGGGCGCGATCATCAGCGCCCGTGCCCCAAGAAGTCAAGAATTGTCCCGTGAAACTGTCGTGTGGGTTCTGCGGGGCGCAATCTCGTTCATCGGCAGGGGCCCGGCCGCACCGGCCGGCCGCCGTTCATTCGCTCCCGCGATTTGACGCTCTTCTTCACGCGAGGCCAAAATGAGGCCGTGAACCCCCTTTCGAAGCGAGCTCGTCAGGTGCTCTACGCCATCGTGACGGAGTTCATCGAGTCGGGCGAGCCCGTGGGAAGCCGTACGTTGAGCAGGAAGTACGGCTTGTCGCTCTCACCGGCGACCATCCGAAATGAGCTCGCCGACCTCGAAGACGCGGGTTATCTCGGAAAACCGCACACGTCGGCCGGCCGCGTACCGACCGAAGCCGCGTTCCGCCTCTTCATCGACGCCCTCATGCGGGTGAGGCGGCTTCCGGACGGCGACGCCGATCGCATCAACGACTGGCTAGCCGACCTCCGTCCCGACGCCGACATCCCGCGCGAGACGGGCAAGCTGCTCTCGGACCTCAGCGGGTCGCCGGCGGTCATTCTGCGTACGCCGACGGAAAGCCGCCGCCTGCTCAAGCTTCGTTTCATCACGACTCGCCCGGGAGAGGTGCTCGCGGTGATCGTCTTCGAAGACACCACCGTCGAAAATCGCTTCCTCAGGGTCGACAAGCCCATGAGCGACGCCGAGCTCGATCGGCTTCACGGGCTCCTCGAGGACGCGGTTCCGGGCCATACGCTCGCCGAGGTGCGCGACGCGGTCGCGCGCGGAATGAGCGAGCGGCGCGACGAGCTCAACGCGCTCCACGAACTCGGCCACGTGCTCCTGAGCTCGGCGTCGGAAAGCGGCCCGCGGCCCGCCGAGATCATCGTCGAGGGGCAGGCTCTCCTGCTCGACAAGCCCGAGTTCGGGAACGTCGAGCGGCTCCGCGAGCTCTTGCTCGCGCTCGAGGCGCGCGAGCGACTCGTCGGCCTGCTCGATCGCACGCTCGCGTCCAACCGGGTGCAGGTCTTTCTCGGCGAGGAGACGACGAGCGCCGTCGGTTACCCCGTGAGCGTCGTTGCGACCCGCTACCAGGAGCGCGGCGGACCGGCCGGGGCGGTCGCCGTCATCGGCCCGACCCGCATGGACTATCCCCTCGTCGTCCCGCTGGTTGCGGCCGCCGCCGACGCCATGAGCACCGCCCTCGCGCGCAGTCAGGAGCCGAGAGAAGGCAAAAAGCGCGAGTAGCCGCGGCGCCGTCGCAGCTTCAGGACTCGAAATGCTAGCCTGCCGCGGACCATGGCCGACTCCGTGACGCGCCCGCTGGACCGCGCGCTCGAGGCTTGGGCGTCGGGCGACCACGCCGCGGCGCTGCGCTTTGCGGTTCCCGTCTTGGAAGCACAGCCCGACGGCGCCGGAGCGTTACTCGCGACCGCGTATCTCGGCGCGAAGGTCGGCGAGCCGAAGCGCTTCGAGCTCGGGCTCAAGCTCGCCGCGCACCATGCGATCGATCTCGGGAACCTCCCGCTCGCCGTTGCCGCCGGCGCGCTCACGCGCGAGCTCGGCCTCGACCCTGCCGGCACGTACGACGCCATCGCGACCGCCTACGCGCGCGGCTCCGCTCGCATCAAGCATCGCGCGCCGCCGGCGTTGCCGGCTCCGGCGCTCGACGTGAAGCCGCTGCCCGAGGAGCTCGCCGGCGCGCCGCTGCTCGAGCGCGCGCTCGAAGCCGTCGAGAAAGCGATCGAGCACATCGAGGCGAAGCGCGATCCGAAGTCGCCGCTGCCGGCCACACCGCTCTTCTCGTCGCTCGACCGCGCGTCGCTTCGTGCCTTCGTCGAGATCTTCGAGATCAGGCTCTACGCGGCGAAGGCGACGGTCGTCGAGGAAGGCACGCTCGGCAGCGAGGCGTTCGTGGTCGCGCGGGGCGAGCTCGACGTGACGAAGCGCGGCGCGGGCGGTTCGCCCATCCACCTCGCTCGCCTCGGCGGTGGAACCCTCGTCGGCGAGATGGCGCTGCTCTCCCGCGCTCCGCGCGCCGCGACGGTTTCGACCGCGTCCTCCACCGTCCTGCTCGTCGCGGAGAAGCAAGCGCTCGACGCGGCCGTGACGAAGAGTCCCGAGCTCGGCCGCGAATTCGCGGAGCACTGCCGGCGGCGAATGCTCGACAACCTGATCAAGACGAGCCCGATCCTGCGCAGCGTGAATCCGACGGAGCGGACGGACCTGGTGAAGCGCTTCTCGATCCGCGCGTTCGAGCCGGGCGAGCGCATCGTGAGTCAGGGCCAACCGAGCGAGGGGCTCTTCCTCATCGCCTCGGGCGAGGTCGCGATCGTGCAGAACGACGAGGCGGGCGAGAAGACCGTCGTGGCGCGCCTCGCGACGGGCGAAGTGCTCGGCGAAGTGGCGCTCGTCCTCCGCCGCCCGGCCATCGCCGACGTCGTCGCGAACCACCCCACGGTGACCCTTTATCTTCCGCGTGATCGCTTCCTCGAAGCCGTTCGAGCTCATCCCATGGTTTTCGTCGATCTCTACGAGGTCGCGGTGCGCCGCGACGAGGAAACCAGCGCGGTCGCGGAGCTCGAAGCGGCTTCCCTCGACGAGTCGATTCTCGTGTGACGAGCCTTTCGAAGTTCCTCGACGACGCGCGGGGCCGCGCGCTTTCGGAGTGGAAGCGCCTGCCGGATCGGCTGAAAGCGCTCGAGCCGAAGAGCCGGCTCGATTGGATCGCGTCGGCCGTCGCGCTCTGGGTCTTCGTCGCGTGGTTCATGAGCTGGTACCGGGGCAACCACGACGTGCTCTGGGATCCGATGCTCCAGCCGGACGACGCCCGGACCGCGCTCTTTCCGTTCCATCGCTACTCCGAGGGCGCACCGCTCGCCGACGATCCGATCGCGAACGAGATGCTCGAGTACCAGCCGTACGCACACCGGCTGCTCTTCCGGCTCACGGTGCCGTTCGTCGGGCTCCTGGCCGCGACGAAGATCGTGCAGGCGCTCTTGTTCGTCGTGATCGCCGCGGGCGGCGTCGTGCTCGCGACGAGCCGCCGCGCGGGCCTCGGGGCGGGTCTGCTCTTCACGTTCCTCTTCCTTCACGACATTTCGGTGCAAGAGCGCGTGCTCGGCGGGCTGCCGCGCGGTTTCGGCTTCCCGGTTTGCGCGCTCTGGCTTGCCGGAGCGCTCGCGAATCGGCGCTGGGTTCGTTATGCGGCGGCGGGGGTGGCCGCGCTCACGTACCCGACCGGGCTAGCCATGGTGCTCGGCGCCGAGGGGGTTTACGCGCTCCGCGGCTTCGCGCGACCGGGCTTCGCGACGCTCTGGCGTCGGCTGCGACATTTCGCCCTCCTGGTCGCGGCGTGCGTGGTGTTGCTCGCTCCCGCGCTCGTCTTCGGCATGTCCGACGGTGGACCGATCCACACGCTCGAAGAGGCGCAGGCCGAGCCGGCGTTCGGAAAGACCGGGCGCCTTCGCATCCTGCCCTTCGACGAGCCGAGCAAGGCGTTCGGCGATGCTCTCCTCGATACGTTCCGCCCGCTCGGCACCTCGCCCGCGCCCGGATTGATGGCCGAAGCCGAGGCGCACGAGGCCGAGTTGCAGGTCGCCCTCGTCGCGCTTTTGTTGTTCCTCGTGCTCGCGCGCTTTTCCGCGCCGCCCGGCGCGGTCCTCGCGTTCTTGATCTCGAGCCTCGTGCTCTACGCGCTCTCGCGCTGGTTCGCGTTCAAGCTGTATTCGCCCGAGCGCTATTACAGCGTCGGAATGCGCGTCGTCGGCCTCGGCCTCGCGGCGGCAGCGCTCGGTTTCGTCGCGCCGCGCCTTTCGCCCTCCCTGCGCCAGCCCTTGCGCTCCCTCGTCGCGGCCGCGGCGATCGGCCTAGTGTGGCTCGGGCTCGGCAACGGCGTGCGCGAGCCGCACATGGGGTACGACATCGACTACCGGCGCGACGCGAAGCTCTGGGACTACATTCGTACGATGCCGCTCGACACGCGCATCGCCACGCACCTTCTCGACGGCGACAATATCCCGCTCTTCGGCATGCGCGCCAACAACGGCGGCTTCGAAACGCTGCAGCCGTGGCTGACGAAATCGTGGGCGCGCCAGAAGGCCCGCTCGGAGGATACCTTCCGGGCCCTCTACGCGACGAAACACGAAGAGGTGATCGCCTTCGCCGAGAAGTATCGCGTGACGCACTTCATGGTGAACGACAACCGGTACCGCGATGATTTCGCGAGCAAGGCGAAGAGCTTCGAGCCGTTTTCGACGTTCACGCGACAGCTCCTTTCCAGCCGCCGGCGCGAAGAGCTCGTGCTCGCGAACCCGCCGCCCGAAGCCGTCGTGTTTCGTTACGGAGGCAAGCGCATCGTGAGCGTCGCTGCGCTGAAACGCACGTGGAACGTCCCCTGAAGCGCCGTCACGGCGGCTTCGGTCGGCGCGAGTGGGCGAGCGCGTATTCGCGAGCGAGCGCGTGGAGCTCGTCGCCCTCCGAGCCGAGCGCGTCGCGCAGATCCTCGAGCTCGTCGGGATCCTCGCGCACGTCGTAGATCTCGGCGACGCGATCCTTGTTGCGCAGCATGACCTTGAGTCCGTTCGGGAAGAGGAGCGCCCGCGTGAGCGCGCGCTCCATGAAGATCGGGCGGTACTCGTCGACCGTTCGTCCGACGAGCAGCGGGACGAGCGACTCGGCCATCCAGTAGCCGGGCGTCGGAACCCGAAGCGCGTCGAGCACCGTGGGGCCGATGTCGAGCGTCGAAACGAAGCTGTGGACGGTCGCCGGCGTCACGCGCGGGGATTCGACGAGCAGAGGGACGTGGACTTGCACGTCGTAGAGCGGTCGATTGTGGGCGCGCTGGCCGTGCTCGCCGAAGGCTTCGCCGTGATCGGCGGACAGGATCAAGAGCGTCCTCTCGGCGAGACCGAGCTCGCGGATCGCTGCGCGCAAGCGGCCGATGTGACGGTCGACGTGTGCGACCTCCTGCATGTAGGCGTCGTGCGGCGAGCTCGTGCGTTTGCCGTGCTTGTTGTACGGCAAGTGCGGATCCATGAGGTGCGTATAGTAAAACAAGGGTCCGGGCCCGTGCCGGCGCAGACGAGCGATCAGGTGATCGATGATCTCGGGCGTCCCTTCGTCGCGCCCGCCGTCGTCGATCATCACGTGCTCGGCGAAGCCTCGCAGGATGCCGATGCGCCGCGCGAAGATCTTCGGCGCGACGACCGCCGTCGTGGTGTCGATCTTCCGAGCGGCGAGCAGCTCCGGGAGGCGCGGCAGCTCGTCCGCTTCCAGCGTCGGGCGATTGCCGAAGAGTCCCGTCCAGCGGGTCATCGCGATGTAACGGCCCGTGAAGAGGCCGCCCAGGCTGAAGCGCGTGTCGCTGCCGAAACTCCGCGCTTGCGTGAAGAAGACCGAGTTTTCGCGCATTGCGTTCAGGTTCGGAAGAGCGCGCCGATACTTACGGGAGAAGACGTCGAACCTGAGCGCATCGACCGTGACGAGAACGACGATTCCCCCGTCGCCGAGGAGCCGATGAGGATGGGGTGGGCGCTCCGGAGCACCGGCGCGCGATTCGAACCACGGGCGAAGCTTG
>DASUTR010000155.1:0-2835 GCA_036374535.1 Polyangiaceae bacterium | reverse complement strand
GTGGGTGTCACGGGGCCTCGGGCTCGACTACGGCGGCCTCAGCTGGGAAAAGCTCACGGGTTCGGTCGCGAACTTCGGATTCGCCGTGCCGTTGCCTGCGTTCGGGCACGTCTTTTCCGGGTTCGAGTTCCTCGGGGTGATTCTCGTGACGGCAATTCCGTTCGGTATCTACGATCTCGTGGAGGCGCTCGACAACGTCGAGAGCGCGGAAGTCGCGGGCGACAGCTTCCCGACGACGCGCGTGCTCACCGCGGACGGCGTCGTGAGCCTCATCGGGTGCGTCATGGGCAACCCTTTCATCAACGCCGTGTACATCGGTCATCCCGGCTGGAAAGCGATGGGTGGTCGCATCGGCTACTCCGCGGCGACGGGCATCGTCGTCATCCTGCTCTCGTGGTTCGGCGTGATTTCGCTGATGAGCTCGCTCGTGCCGGTCGTGGCGATCTCGCCGATCCTCCTTTACATCGGCATGCTGATCGGCGCGCAGGCGTTCCAGGAGACGCCGAAGAGCCACGCGCCGGCGATCATTCTGGGCCTGGCTCCGCACGTCGCGCACTGGGGCAAGCTCCAGATCGATAACGCCCTCGCGGCGGCGGGAACGAACGCTCACGCCGTCGGCATCGACAAGCTCGGTCAGACCGGGATCTTGTACGAGGGGCTCGCGATCCTCGGCGGCGGCTCGATCCTCGGCGGCCTCGTGCTCGGCTCGATCGGCGTCTTCGTCATCGATCGCGCCTTCACGAAGGCGGCGGCGTTCGCGGCGGCCGGCGCCGTGCTCACGTTCTTCGGCTTCATGCACGGTGAGGCCATCGGCATCGCGCAGACTCCGCTCGTCGCCGTGAGCTACCTCGGGGTCGCCGGAGTGCTCCTCGGTTGCGCGAAGTTCGCGGTAGCCTCGCCGGCGCCGCTCGTTCATGCCCACGAGCACCATCCGCTGCCCGAGCCGGCGGAGTAACACGTGGGCGGGAGGCCGGTACGGGTGTCCGGAGAAGGCCACCCGCACCGGCTCCCACAACACTGACTACTGCTGGATCTGGAAACCGAACTGGACGGCGTTGCCCTCGATTCCGTTGTCCATGTCCGTGTGCGTGAAGCCGAGCGAGAGCTTCGCGAAGTAGTCCTTCATCACGTAGTTCACCTGAGCATCGATGACGCTCATGTCGCTCTGGTTGATGCCTTCGTCGTCGTTCATGGCAGCCTGGTACCGGAAGAGCGGCTGAATCTTTCCGGGTCCCATCTGGGGCAGGAGGTAGCTCGCGACGACGAAGAACGCGCTATCGAACGGCATGATGCCTCCGATGTCGCCCGCGTCCTCGTCGATGTCACCGCTGTCGGCCATGTAGTACGCGCCTTCGAGCGTCGCAGTTCCGCTTTCACCCACGTTGAACTCGGCGAGCAAGTCGGCGTTGAACCCGAAAAGGTTGTCCTGTACGCCACCGAATACGAAACGCTTCTGGTATTGCGCGGCCGCACCGATGGCCAGGATGTCCTGCGCGCCGTAGTACGTACTGCTGCCGTAGAAGCCCGGTTCGGCTCCGATGATCGCCGCTTGCACGCGACCCGTGTAGAGCGGCGTGTTCTGCGGCTGATTGTCGAGGTCCATGACGCCGGCGTAGTACTTGAATTTGCCCTTGGCGATATCGCCCCAGGCAACCGTGCCGACTTCGCGGCCGATCTCCTCCGTGCCGCGGGGCCCGACGTACCAGAAAGCGCCCGTGGGTCCGGGCACCGAATACACACCCGGGTAGTCCCAAGGACTGATGAACCAGGGTCCGCTGAAGTTCGAACGATCCGTCGGGGTGAGCATGCGGCCGCCCCAGAGATGAAACTCGTCCATGAAGTCGAGCTGGGCGATGAGGTCCATGGCGCGCATCTCGAAGACGACGGGAGGACCGACCGGCGGCGCAGGCGGCCCGTTCAGGACCGTCGCCGACGTCTGTCCGAACACCGCGAAGTTCGCGGTCCACCCGACGAAGTCGAGGACCTTTCCGCTGAAGCGCGGTTCGACGTAGATCTCGTCGACCGCGGCTTGTCCGATCTTGTCCGGATCGCTCCGGAGGTTCTGGAACTGCAGGCCGAACCTCACGCCGAACCCGGTGGTGATGGTGAACGGCGCGGGCTTCGCTTCCTCCTCGGCGGGCGGAGCTCCCGGAACCGGTGCAGCGGTACCCGGCGCCACGACCGCTGGCGGCTCCGTCGGAGCGGCGGTGGTTGCAGCATCGGTGGGCGCGGGGTCGACGGGTGCAGGCGTTGCAGCCGGTGCGGGCGTTGCAGCGGGCGCCGGCGCGGCGGCCGGGGGAGCAGCGGCGGGCGGCTCCGCTGGTGCGGGCGGGGTTGCGGGCGGCGGCGTCTGTGCCGAAACCGTGGGGGTTACAAGCAAAGCCGCGCCGAGCGCTGCGCTTGCGAACAGGATCGAAGTCGTACCTTGCGGGCTCGATTGGACGCTCATCATTTCACCACTTTCCGATGTCACTCGGTGAGGAAGGGAAGCTCGACGAGCCGCGTGCCCGTCGAGGACGGCGCGACCGTCGTTCACTCGATGTTGTCTGTTTGTTTCGTGAACAATTCGGTCACGCTCCGATGTGCGAAAAAGTCGTACATCGCCCCATCACGGGCTCGAGACTCGCGGAGGAAAAACTCACGAAACGAACGCACTGCGATGAAGGGTGCGCGTCCACTGCGAGGCCACTTCATGAAGTTCGTTCCCGCAGATCCGTACCCCTGGCCGTTCGACGGCGCGCTCGAGGCGAGCAACACCGCGCTCGTCGTCATCGACATGCAGACCGATTTCTGCGGCAAGGGCGGCTACATCGATCTGCTCGGCTACGACATCTC
>DASUTR010000154.1:0-6111 GCA_036374535.1 Polyangiaceae bacterium | reverse complement strand
GTGGGCGTTCCCGCTGCGCTTTTTCCGGGAGAACCTGAAGTTCGGCGAGGGTGGGGAGGAAGGCCTCGACAACGACGTCGCGCGGCAGACGTTCGACCGCACCGGCGCGAGCGTCATGGGCAAGCGGATGTTCGACGCCGGTGAGCCGTCATGGCCGGAGGACGCCCCCTTTCACACCCCAGTGTTCGTCGTCACGCACACCCAGCGCGAGCCGTGGGTGCGGCCCGGTGGCACGACCTTCCATTTCGTCAACGACGGTATCGAAAGGGCGCTCGCCCGAGCCCGCGAAGTTGCTGGCGACCGCGACGTCCGCATCGCCGGCGGCGCCGAGACGATCCAGCAGTACCTGGACGCCGGTCGCATCGACGAGTTCTCGATTGCGCTCGCGCCCGTGCTGTTCGGCGCCGGCATCCGCCTGTTCGAGCGTGTGGACGCCGAGCGCCTGGCCTTGAAACAGGTGCGCGCCGCGGCCTCGAACCGCGTGACTCACCTGACCTACACCGTGGGCAAGCGGTAGGGCACGGCGATGCTTCGCCGCTTGTGGGCTTGACACGAGGAGCGAGCGGCTTTCAATGGACGCATTGGCCTCGCCCTTGAGTCTCGCCCTGGACGACGTATTGCCGCTGATAGCGAATCAGGAGCGAAGTCATCCAGAGGCCTATCCAGAGACGAGCATCCGGGCGCTCTTCGATGCACGCGTCATCGCCGCTCCGTTTCCCGAGGCTCTGGGCGGGCGAGCGGCGCAGCTCGTCGATGTCGTAGCCGCCGTCGAAGAGCTCGCGTCCGTCTCGCCGTCGGTCGCACTCATCGCGAGCATGCCGCTCGGCCTCGCCGGCATCTACGGGCAAGGCGAAGCGATCGCGCCGGACGCGTATCGAGCCGCCTTCGCCGAGCAGGCGTCGCGGGTAGCGGCGGACTACCGAGCGGGACGCATCTACGCGGCTTGCAACAGCGAGAAAGGGGCGGGAGGGTCGCTCGCGGCGACGCAGACGACGGCAACGCGGCAGCCCGACGGCGCATTCGTCCTTTCGGGCGAAAAGATCCTGGCGTCCGCGGGGCGGCACGCGGCGACGTTTTTCTCGACCGCGAAGGTGAGCGCCGAGGAGCTGCCCGGTGCGGGTGTGGTCGAGTTTTTCTTCGTAGACGTCGCTGCCGCGGGCGTCGAGGTGCTGAACGACTGGGATGGTTTCGGCATGCGTCCGACGGAAAGTCACACGGTGCGTTACTCCGGAGCGCGCGCAAGAGAGCTCTTGGGGTTCCCGGACTTCGTGAACGTGGTCCGCCCGCTCGAGTACTTTTTTTGCCTGTTCGCGGCGATCCCGCTCGGGTGTGCGAAAGGGATCCTGCGTGCGACGGCCACACCAGCGCCCCAATCTCCGGCGCTGAGGCTGCGGCTGGCCGAGGCGACGATGCGATACGAGGCAATGCGCGCTTACCTGCTCGAGACCGCAGAAGGCTTTCGGGCCGGCGCGGGCACGGCCTACGCGGCGCGGGTGCTCAGGACCAAGACCTACGTGAGCCAGGAGGCCACGAAGTTGTGCGCGGAGTTGTTCGCGCTCGGCGGCGGCAGGAACTATCGACGGACGAGCCTCGTCGCCCGCATGCTCGCCGATTCGTTCGCGGGGACCGCTCTGCGCCCGCCGCTCGCGCTCGCGCTCGACCGGTTGGTCGAGAACTTCTCGTTCGGCGAGGAAGACTAAGAGGCCTCGGGAAACGGGCCTGGAGCGCCGCTCGGTCGCTCGTGTGGCGCGAGATTCGCGAGTCGCGTCACCGTGAGCGAGCTCGCTTGCGGCGCGACGGTGCCGTCGGCGGCTCGGGTGTTTGCGCGGGCTCGCTCGGTTCCGCCAATGCCATTCGGCGTGCCTTCTCCGCCGCCGCGCGTACGAGCGGCGCGAGCGCGTCGGCTGGGCTCGCCGCGCTCTGCCACGCCGCCGGCACGCCGAGCTGGCGCAACACGGCTCCGTGCGCCGTCGGCTCGTCGAAGGTGAAGTGAAGGGACGGCAGGGCCTCGCGGGGACGGTCGTAATCGGCGGCCTTTACCCTGCCAAGCTTCACCGTTGGGACCTCGTGCGTCGCAGCGCTCGGTGCCGATTTTCCCTTGCGAGCGCGTCGAGCACTCGCTGGCTGCGCTCGATGCTCCGGGCCCGGCTCGCCACGCGCCGCGCGAAGCCCGGCGAGGACTTGCTCTTTCGTCTTGCCGCGGAGCTCGAAGAGCAAGAACGGGTCGCGGTCGAGCGCCTCGCCGAGCACGTAGTGCGTTGCGGCGATGTGCTTGCACGGGTCGCCCGAGTCGGGACACGTGCAGCTCGTGCCGAGCTCGGCGCGCCGCCGTGGAAATAGGCTCGCGCCCGCCGCGGCGAAGGCCTCGTCGATGGCTTGCGGCATTTGGCCCGCCAGCAATTCGGCGCAAAATTGCGCCTTGCTCGCCATCGCCGTGATGGCGCGCTGCCATGAGCTTTCGTCGAGCTGTGCGAGCTCGATCCGGATCGCATACGGCGTCTCGCGCGTGCCGGTGACCTTGGCCGTGACGGTGCCGTTCTCGATGGTGAGATCATGGGTGCGGCCCGCGCGCGCATAGGTCTTGCCGCGGGCGAGCCGGCCGGCGTGGCCATGCAGGACCTTTTCCAGGGCGTCGATCCAGTGCTGCCCCCACCACGTGCTGCCGGGTTTCTTCACCCGAATGCCATGTCCCGGGGGTGGCTTTTTCGGCGCCGAGCGGAACCACTCGCGGCTGCGCCAGAAACTCATGCGCGTACCTCGTTGCGCTTCCTGGCTACGCGCCGGACACCGCCCCGTGACGATTCAGCGCCGCCGAGCTCTTCGTCGTCGTCCGCAGCGGCGACGGCGCCGTCGGCGAGGGCAAAGAGCTCGCGGAGCTCGCGGGTGTCGAGCTCGGTGAGCCATTGCTCGCCTGCGCCCACGATCTTGGTCGCGAGGCCGCGCTTCTGCTCGAGCAAGCCGTCGATCTTCTCTTCGACCGTGCCCGAGCAGAGGAGCTTGTGGACCTGCACTGCGCGCTTCTGGCCGATGCGGTACGCGCGATCGGTGGCTTGATCCTCGACGGCGGGATTCCACCAGCGGTCGTAATGGAAGACGTGGCTCGCTGCCGTGAGGTTCAGGCCGGTGCCGCCCGCCTTCACGGAGAGCACGAAGATGCGCGGACCATGGGGTTCCTCCTGAAACCTCCGCACCATTTCATCGCGCGCTTTCTTCGGGGTTCCGCCGTGGAGGAACGCAACCGTGCAGCCGAGCTCCGCGCTGAAATGCTCGACGAGCTTGTCGCCCATCTCGCGGAATTGCGTGAAGACGAGGGCTTTGTCGCCCGCCTGGAGCGCCTCCTCGAGCATTTCGGTCGCGCGCGCGAGTTTGCCGGAGCGCTTCGGCAACGGACCCTTTTCGCGGAGGTAGTGCGCCGGGTGGTTGCAGATCTGTTTGGTGAAGGTGAGCAGGGCGAGGACTCGACCGCGTCGCTCCATGCCCTCGGAATCCGCGATCCGCCGGAGCTCTTCGTCGACTACGGCCTTGTACAGGGTCGCCTGTTCGCGCGTGAGCGTGCAGACGACCTTCATTTCGTTCTTCGGCGGGAGATCCTGGATGATGGTCGGGTCGGTCTTGAGACGCCGCAGGACGAAAGGGCCGACGATGCGCTTGAGCCGCGCCGTTGCCGCGTCGTTCCCGTAGCGTTCGATGGGCAGCGCGAACTCGCGGCGGAAGCGCTCGAGCGGCCCGAGGAAACCCGGGTTCGCGAACTCGAGGATGGACCAGAGCTCGGCGAGGCGGTTTTCGACGGGGGTGCCGGTGAGCGCGAAACGCTGGTCCGCTTTCAGGTTGCGCGCGGCCCGCGCCGTCGCGGACGACGCGTTTTTGATGTTCTGGGCCTCGTCGAGCGCGGCGACGGACCAGTCGATACTGGCGAGGAGCTCGGCGTCGCGGCGTAAGAGGCCGTACGTCGTGACGACGAGGGTTCCGGGTTCGCGCGGGATGTCCTGCGTCGAGCGGGCGCGTTCGGCGCCGTAGTGACGCGCGATGCGCAGAGACGGGGCGAAGCGTTCCATTTCGCGCTCCCAGTTGCCGACGACGGAGGTCGGCGCAACGAGTAAGGCGGGCCTCCCGTCGCCGGGGCACTCCTCGAGGCGTCGCAGGAGGAACGCGAGGAGTTGCATCGTCTTGCCGAGACCCATGTCATCGGCGAGGCACGCGCCGAGTCCGAGCGACGCCATGGTGGCGAGCCAGTTGAGTCCGCGTTCCTGGTACGGCCGCAACGAAGCTCGGAGCGAGCTCGGTGCGCGAAGCTCCCGCTGGGCTCCGTCGCGCACGCGCTCGAGCAGCCGTGCGATGACGCCCGACGTCGAGACGGCGACCGACAAGTCACCTTGCCGCGTTTCGCCCGCGAGCGCGGCTTTCAGCGCTTCGCGCACGCTCATCGACGACGAGCCTTGTGCGAGGCGCTTCTGAATCTCGGCGAGCTCGCGCGGATCGAGCGCGACCCAGGCACCACGAAACCGCACGAGGGGGGCTTTGTGCTTGGCGAGGGTAGCGAGCTCGCGAGCGGACAGGGGTTCGTCGCCGATGACGGCGTCCCAGTCGACCCGGAGGAGCTCATCCAGGCCGAGCCCCGCCTTGCCCCCGACGACGCCGGCCACCTTCGGCGAGCTTCCGCCCACGCGCATTCGCAGCCGCAAGCGGCGTCGTCCGGCGGCCGTGAGCTCGCTCGGAACGCTGACCCCGAACCCGGCGTCGGCGAGCGTTGCCGCGCCATCACCGAGAAACGTCCACGCGGTCGCGGGATCGAGGAGAACGGATTCGGGCCGCGCTTCCTCGAGCGAACGGGTGAGGGGAGGGTAGAGCCGCGCAGCTCGTCCGAGCGCTTCGAGCAGCGACTCTTGCGGATCGCGGAAGGCGCGACCGAGCGTCTGGAGGCTTCGCCCGCGGGTTTTCCAAACCTCCGCCGCAGTGACGAGGAGGCTCGGATCGTCCGGCGATTGCAGGAGGAAGCGCAGCGTGAAGGCGTCGCCGTCACGCGTCGGGAGCTCCAGCCGAAAACACGCGCGCAGTCGATCGCGGGCGCCGAGCGCTGGCTCGCTCCAGCGGGTGAGCTCGTCGACGACGGCGCGGTCGGCGAAGCCGTCGAGCTCGAGGTGGCGCTCGGGGCCGCGGAGCGCCGCCTGCCAGCGCTCGCCCCACGAGCCAGGCGTCTTCACCTTCGCCGGTGTCGCGGGTAGCCCGGGTCCGCCTCGAGCGTCGCGCAGGAGCGCATCGACGACGGCGTCGAGGTACGCCCGCAAAAGTGCGTCGGGCGCCCACACCGCTTCGCCGGCGTCAGGGCTCGCGGGCACGGCGTGCGCGGCCGGCGGCATGCTCTTCGCGAGGGCGGTCACCTTGGCGGCATCGTCTCCGCCGCCGAGCGCCGCCGCCCAGCGCGCCTCGATGCGCCCCGCCCGCCGCGTGGCCGTGGGCACCACGCGCTCGCGCGCCACGAGGTCCATCGCAAGCTTGCTCGCGAGCGTCCAGACGGCAAGCGACCCCGAAAATCGCTCGAGCTCGGCGGCGGGGACGACGGCGAGCGCTGCCGTCGTCTCGACCAGCGGAAGCTTGCGTCCCGCGACCTCCCGCACGCCGCTCGACGTCGCCAGGCGTGCCGAACCGGGCTCGCCACGCTCCCATGGCGAAAGGAGCGCGCGGGGCGCCGGCTCGTCCTCCCAGAGAAAGAGCGCTTCCGCGTCCGGCAAAAAGACGAGCGGCATCCGTCACACGTTACTAGCGCGACTAGAGCTCGACGTGGTTTCGACGGAGCGGCCCCTATCGTAGCGCCCGTTTTGCCGCCGCCGCGTGGGGGCTCGTCGGGTACCGCGCGAGAAACTCTCGCGCTCGTTGCCGGGCCTCGTCGCGTCGCCCCGACGCGAGCAGCGCTTCGACGACCAGCGCTTCGCGCTCCTGCACGAGGGCCCCACGCGGAAACTCCGCACCGAGCGCGGAGAGCGCGGCGAGCGCGGCGAGCGGCTTGCCCGTGCGCAGGAGCGCGCGAGCCTCGGCGACACGACGACTTTCGAGCGTCGCGCGCCCGGGCGTTCCTTCTTCGGAGAACGCGCGCGTCGAAGGGGCGCGCGAATC
>DASUTR010000153.1:0-11589 GCA_036374535.1 Polyangiaceae bacterium | reverse complement strand
GCTGTCGGCGACCGGCTGCTCAGGCTCGTCGGAGCCCCGCGAGAACGCGAAAACCCCGCCCGTAATCAGCGCTCCGGCGCCGAGCACGAGAAAGAGGCCCTTGCGTGAGCTTTTCGGCTGGACGCGATTCGGCATCGGCGTCGCCGAACCACCCAGCGTCGCCGCGGCTCCAGGGTCCGTGGTGCTCGTCTCGCTCGGGGGAGACGCACGATGGTGGGCGCTTCGATGCCCGAGACGGCGTCTTCGATTTCTTTGGCTCGAACGTTGATGCGGTGGCCGAGCGTCGCCATGAGCACGCTCGCGATGTTCGCGTCCGATATCGACTGCCTGAGGCTAGGGCAACTAAAGCTGTTGCGCTGCCTAGCGGTGAGGCTCGGCGGTTGACGTAGGCGAGCTAATGCGATCCAACCCGCGGGCCGGGCCGCTGAGGTAATCCAAAGGGCACCACTTCGCGTCGGCCGCGCGGGTCTCGTTGGCGCGGGCACGCCGACTCACTCGTCGTGGGGAATGGGATCGCAAAGGTTGGGCGAGCGGGCACGGGCAATCGGCGGTGCACGATCGGGCAGGCCGAGACTCTGGAGAATGCTTTGCGCGACCTCGCGTTCGAGAATGAGTGCGATGAAGCGCAGCCGACCGCCACATGGGCAGGCAAGCGCATCTACGTCGTAGACCCGCTTGAGTAGCGCTGCCCAGTCGATACGGCCGAACGAGAAGCGCGCCCGCTCTGTTGCGGCGGCGGGCTCCGCCCGCGAAGGTGACTTCGCGTCGGGTGTCGGCTGCGCCGCGGCGCCCGACCCGCAGCCACCTCGACGCGGCGCAGCGGGAGGTTCTTTTCTGGCGGGCTCAGTGGGCGGCGAGGACCCACCACCCGCGCTGCCGGCGGCGCAGCGCGACGGCGCCGCAGACGCTGCCGGCACCACCTTCTTGCGCCAGGATGAGTGCGCGGCGATGACGCCGTGGAAGTGGACGAGGGGGTGGCGCGGTGGCGGCACGAGCGCCGCCAGGCGCGCGAGGAATGTCGTCGGGTCCATGACGCGATGGGTTTGTCGGCCCCACGGCTTTCGTAGCGCGTAGGTCACGCGCCCGTCGGGCAGGCGCGTCAGCCGCTCAAGGCTCAGCGCCGGGCGCGCGCACTCGGCTCCACAAGTAGAATACTAGCGTCCGCGCGGCTCATTCGGCCGACGTCACACCGGTGGGCTCGCGGCGTGGAATCTCGCTCCAGAGCTCGTCGGGTGACGTGGTGACGGGGCCACGACCGCGACCGAAGCTCTGTGCTTTCACGATCGACCAGTAGAGCGCGTCGAGCTCGAGCGCTCGTGCGCGCGACGGCAGCGCCGAGACACGCGGCAGCGCCGCGCGATCGCGCGAAAGTTGGTGCACCCAGCCGTAGCGAGCCGCGCTGCCCGAGATCTTTCGCGGCAGCGCAAACGAGGAATCGGTCGTCGCGCCCACGCCGCCGTGGCACCCGACGCAGGTCAAATGCTCCTCCGTCGATTGCGCACGGAGCTCGCCGCGCTCGTCCTCGATGAAGCCCTGGTAGACCCACCCCTGCCCGTTCGACACACCGCGAATCTCGTCGCCGAGCAGCTGTCGCGGTCGATCGGGTCTCTGCTCGCGTTCCTTCGCCTCGTGGACCGCCTCGTTCCGCAGCTCGGCGTAGCTCAAGTACTGCGCTTTCTTGGCGTAGCGCAGCTCTTTCATTCGCGCCGCCGGAGCGACACCCTTAGGGGTTACATCCAGATAGCGCAGCGAATGCAAGAATTCCGTACCTCGCGGGTAGAGCCCGGGCGCCGGAGGCTTCGAGGTAGCACCATCGAGACCCGCGCGGCCCACGTACACGAGGTTGTCCGGCGCGCGTGGGTCGAACCGGAAGCGGACGCGCCGCGCGTCTCCGAGCGCCCCGTCCCCGTCGAGGTCCACACCGTAGCGCCGCTCGTCGACCGGCTCGATCGCAACGTCCTCGCGCCGGATCAACGCCTCGACCAGAGCCAGGTTCACGGAGTACGCCTGCTCGTCGAACGTGCCGTTCCGGTCCTCGCGGAACGCTTCGGGCAGTCGGATCAAGACGTCGCCGAACGACCCGAGCTCGGGTCCGAACCCTCCTTTCAGCGGTTCGTAAGCGAAGGCGCGCCAGCCCGTCGGATTGCCGCCGGCATCGCGGTCGAACCCACGCTCGTCGAAGCGGAAGTGAGCGTCGGGGACGTAGCCGCGATCGCTTCGGAGCGCGTTACTCGCCGGCGCGGGCCCCGGATAGTTCTCGCGCCGAACGTACGCAAGCACGTCATCGTCCCGCACCGCCGGCTGCGCGCGCGCGACGCTGCCGAGCAGATTGGTGTAGGGGTTGCGCAGGGCCGGCGTCGGCAACGCGTATTCGAGCTGAAGCTCGGCGTCGTTCACGAAGTTCGGCTCGCGTGACGCGCGGTGGCACGCCGCGCACGTGTTGTTCACGCTGCCGTTCGCGCGCCGCGTTTTCACGTAACACTGCGGCGGGATCTGCGCGTACGGGTTGCCGAGCACCGGACTTGCTCGCGGCGGTGGCGGCGTTGTGTCGACCGTTGCCGCGCCCGCGTCAGGCGTCGCTCGCGCAGGCGGCGGTGCCGTCTTCTTCTCGGCACAGCCCAACGAAAACAAGACGACGGCCGCGATCGCCGAGCGCCGGCGCGAATTCCGCCGGAGACGCGACGACGTTGTCCATTCGCGACCCCCCGGCGCCACGCGCGCCTCCATCAGTCGAGCGCCGGCAGCGGTCCGATGTAACCGTCGTACGCGCGCATCGCCCCGATCCCGTCGGGATCATTGTCGATTTCACCCGTGTCGCCGCCTTCTCGATACGGGTGTTGGATCACGCTCTTCACGTACGCAAAGCCGTTGATGTTCGGGTAGAAGTAGACCGAAGTCGTCTCGGCGCCGTACGGGGCGCTCTCGATGCGCGTGAGCTTGCGCGTCAAAAGGTCGTAAGACCAGACGAAGTCGTTGCGGTGCCCGTCGTACGAGTCTTCCCCGATGATCAGCGTGTCGTAGCCGCGGATGAACGCCATGTTGTCGGGATTGCCGATACCGTTCACCGAGCACAGGTTACCGGCGAAGGGACCGTCGGCGGCGTACTTGCTGACCTTGACGCCGTTCGTTTCGGTGTAGTGCGGGACGCCTTCGACCAGCGCGCGCAGGTTCTGTGCGACGTAGTCGCTGCCGATGGCGCGGTCCGGACCGAGGTCGAGGGCGTACACGACGCCGCAGTGGTTTCTGGCGACGCGCACGTGATCGGGACCGCCCGCGTCCCAATACCGATCTCCCGCCTCCATCCCGAGTTGCTGCTCCGATATCGAGAAAAATAGCGTGAGCGAGTCCGGGTCGAACGCGAGCCCCTCGCCCTTGCGAAGCTCCGTCGTGGCGCCCACGTAAGCCGCGTAGCGACGCGACTCCAGGCGCGACGCCAGCCTGCGAATGCGCTCACTCTCTCTCTCGTTCTTGCCTTCGCGCAAGCGCAAGCACTCCTGGCCGGTCTCGGTGTTGACGGGTCTGAAGTCCGCCGCGCAGCCCTCGGCGGGGATCGGCGACACGGCTTCGAACAAATCCGAAAACGCGATGCCCTCGTCGAGCGCCGCGTCGACTTCCGTCGACGACGCGTGTTCCATCGGGATCCACACGATGTCCGCGGTGGCGTTGCCGGCGCCGTCGGGACTCGTCTGGTTCCACTGCATGCCGTAAAGCATGCCGGACTCGAGGTCGCCGGGCGTGTCGGCAACGAACATGTAAAAGCCGTCGTTCGTGCCGTCGTCGGTCATGTACACGGTCTTGCGATCGGGCATCACGTACGCGAGCTCGAGCGCGCGCCGGCCGAGGGCATAGTGCTTCGTCACCGTCGTCGCGCCGTCCTCGGAGACCGCGACCTCGACGGGGAAGCCGTAGCGATAAGTGTTGAACGCGGTGCGGATGTCCGCGATGCCCGTCGACGGGCCGAGCCCGAAGTACTTCAGCATCGATTGTTCCCGTGAGTCGAGCGCCGAGTAGGCAGCCGCGGCTTCGCTCGCGCGCGCGTCGGTCGGGTACTCCTCGCTGCCGAGGTGCGTGTTCCACGGCGTCACGGAGCCGGCGCACGGGTTCCACAGCCCGTGAATCGACGAGAGATCGATGGGTCGCGTCGAGATCGCCTGGAGCTCGCCGGTGTCGCGATCTTGCGAGAGCTCCGTCAGGTACATGGCCGCGGGCACCTCTTCGAACTGCGTCACTTGGTAAAGCCGCTCCCCCACCGGCAAGAACGAGCTGAAATCGGCGTAGTTCGAGATGCGTTCGGAGCCGTCGCTCTCGATCAGAGGCTCGAGATTCTGATCGACGATCCTACCGAACACGCCTGGTCCTACCGCGTCGCCGGATCGCAATAGCAGCTTGTAGCCGCCGAGGGGCACGTCGAGCTCACCGACGCGCGCGCTCTCCGAAGTGATCACGCGCCTGCGTGCGTCGCCGCTCGCGACTTCGACCGGACTCCACGTGATGCGTTTGCCGTAACGAGGCGGCGGGTCGGACGCGCCAGCCTGACCGTTGGTACCCGCCTGACCGTCGTGACCGTTGCTACCCGCGTGTCCTTGTCCCTCGTCGCCGAAGATCGGGTAGGTGCCGTCACCGTCCCCGCACGCGATCGCAGTCCCTAGAGCGAGCACGTGAGCGCCACGCGGCAGCCACGGAGCAGCCTTCATCGCCACAACGAAAGGCTACCACGGACCCGCCGTTCGGCCGCGAATTGCTGAACACTTCTGTAAAGTTGGCGCGCCAGATGCTCGCCGACAGCGCGAGCGCTCGGATCAGGTCGCCGCACCGATCCGGCGTTGCTTCGAGCTCGCGCTCACCTGCGACACGCCTTGTTCGTCGATGCCCGGCAATTGAGGAAGATCGAAAAACGACTAGGGGCCCGTGAAGGGAACCGACCCGCCGCGCGAATAGGAGCGTGGCTTGGCTCCGCTCGTTTTCAATCTTCGCGTTTCTCACGGTAACCGGCGTCGCTGCTGCAGAAGAAACGCCGGCGCTCCGCCCTCCCGTGGCTCGAAGCAGCACCGAGGTTCCGTATCCAGAAGGTGCCGAAGGCGACGCACTGGTCGTGCTCGAGCTCATCGTCGCCAAGGACGGCACGGTGACGACTGTCGAGGTGCTCGAAGGAGCGGAGCCATTCGCAGGGCACGCGAAGACCGCGGCGCTCGGCTGGAGTTTCGAGCCAGCGCGACGCGGAGACGAGGTCGTCACCGCGCGAATCCGCGCGCGCGTCGCATTTCGTGCTCCCGCGGCAGACACCGAGGCGGAACCCGAAAGCGCGCGCGGTGCCGGAGCGCCCGCCGAAGAGGGCGCGCCGCCCGCAGCGACGCCGCCCGCGGCGTCACCGCCTGCAGAAGTGACCGTCATCGGTCAGCGTGGTGAGCTCGGTCGCACCACGTTGAGCGCCGCCGAGGTGCGTGAGATGCCGGGAGCGTTCGGCGACCCCCTGCGCGCGATCGAAGTGCTGCCGAGCGTCGCTCCTATGCTCAGCGGCGTGCCGTATTTTTACGTGCGCGGCGCTCCTCCGAACAACGTGGGCTTCTTCCTCGACGGCATTCGCGTACCCACGCTGTTTCACGTCGGTCTCGGTCCCGGTGTGATTCACCCCGCGCTCCTCGATCGCATCGACTTCTACCCCGGCACGCCACCGGCAAGCCTCGGCGGCGTCACGGGTGCGATTGTTTCGGGGCAGACCCGCGCGCCTGCCAAAAAGGCGCACGGCGAGGCCAGCTTGCGGCTCGTCGATGCGTCCGCCCTGCTCGAATCGCCGTTCGCGGCCGAGCGAGGCACGGCGCTGGTTGCGGGTCGCTACGGCTACCCGGGACCGATCGTGAGCGCGTTCTCGGACACGACGCTCTCGTATTGGGACTACCAGTCTCGCGTGACCTACCGCGTGGGCGAGCACGACGCGATCGGCCTGCTCGTCTTCGGCAGCCACGACGTCTTGGGCCAGAAGAATTCGCTCGAGAGCAGCGTCCAAGAGCTAGCCATCGATTTTCATCGCGTCGATCTGCGGTACGATCGCGTTTGGACCTCCGGACGCGTCCGATTCGGTGCGACGCTCGGCTACGACTCGCAGGGAAGCGACCCGACCACCCTGACGAACCGCTCGGCAGCCCTTCGGTTCGAGCTCGAGCAAACGCTCGTCTCCGGGCTGAGGCTCCGGAGCGGCCTCGAAGGGCGCATCGACGCTTACGGGTTCTCGCAGGGAACGCCGTCCGATCCACGGCAGGGAGTGGTGCCGTCGAGCGCGTACCCTCCCCGAACGAACCTCACGCCGAGCGCGCACGCCGACGTCGTCTGGCAAATCACGCCTCGCGTCGAGCTCGTCCCCGGCGCGCGCGTCACGATCTTCGACTCGACCCGCGACGAGGTTCCCGGAGATCCGTCGCCGCGGCGCACGACCGTCGCCGCGGTCGATCCGCGCATGGCGCTTCGACTGGGCGTCACGCCACGAGTGGCGCTGCTTTCGGGCTTCGGGCTCACGCACCAGTACCCGACGCTGCGCGTCGGCGATCTTCCGGCGATGTTCGGCGCGGGAGCCGGGTTTCCGGACGGGTCGAACGAACTACAGCGAGTGTTCCAAGCTAGCCAGGCGGTGGAAGTCGCGCTCCCGGGCCGCGTCGTCGCGACGGCGACCGGCTTCTTCTCGCGCTCGTCCGGGCTCACCGACCTCACGCAAAGCTGCCTGCAAATCGAGCCCCCCTACGTACCCCCGAACGAAGGACCGCCGCCCGAAAATCCGTACTACTGCCCGAGCAACGCTCAAGTGCGAGGGCACGCCTACGGCCTCGAGCTCCTGGTGCGGCGCTCGTTCACGGAGCGGCTCAGTGGCTTGCTCTCGTACACGCTCTCGCGATCCGTCCGCGAAGGCCATTTCTTGACGCTCGACGGCAGCGAAGCGACCCATACCGTACCGAGCGACTTCGATCGCACCCACGTGCTGAACGCCGTGCTTGCTTACCATCTTGGGCGACACTGGCGGACCGGAGGTCGCTTCGTCTTCTATACGGGGGTTCCGTATTCGAGGCTCACGGGCAGCGTGCCCGCGCCGCCGTACAACGCGTTCCGCGACCCGGCGTTTTACCGGGTGGACGTGCGCCTCGAAAAACGCTGGCCGCTCGCGTACGGGCGCTCGATCGCGTTCGTTTTCGAAGCCATCAACGTGACGCTCCAGAAGGAAGCCAACACCCTCGGCATGGATTGCCGGGGGGACCTCACCCCGGACGGCTACACCACGGAGTGTGTGCGAGGCGAGGTAGGTCCGCTCACGATCCCGAGCGTGGGCGTGGAAGCGGTTTTTTGAGCGCCGGCGCGATTGTCGCAAAGGATCGCGGGCGCTCGTGAGAATAGAGAGGAAAGCTCCGGTATGCGCTCGCACCACGGTCTTTTTCTCGTTGCCACGGCGGGTTTTGCCGGGGCGCTCGTGTGCGTCCCCGCTCGAGCGGCCGTCGAAGCATGCTCGACGATCGCCGTCGAGGTGGACGACGCCGTGGGTTCGGCGTCACCGGCGCTCGCGGCACGCGTTCGACGCGCGCTGGCCGATCGCGAGGGGATGGAGCGGTGCGCGCGGGTTCGGCTTCGCGAAGGCCGGCCTGCCATCGAGGTTACCGTGATCCTCGCGGACGGACGGACGGCCTCGCGCGTGGTAGCGGACGAGGACGACGTCCTGCCCGTCCTCGATGCGCTCTTGGCGCTTCCCGACGATACCGAGCAAACGGCCTTCCGACGATCTGCCGAGGAGCGAGAACCTTCTCGCGCACTTGCCAGCACAGTACCCGAACGCCGCGTGCGCGACGAGCTCGCGCGATCTGCAGACGAACGACGCGACCCGGTGAACTTCGAGCTCTCGGGGTTCACTGCCGTGCGCGCCGGGGAGCAGGCCTACGGTGCGGGGCTCGGCGCCTTCTGGCTGCTGGATATCGAGAGCTTCCTCCTCGCGGCGGGAGGACGCATCGACGAGTACACGCAATCGCCGGGCACGTCGGAATCGGAGCTTCGCTTCATGGGACTCGGCGGCTACCGTTTTCGGTTCGGCGCGACGAGCCTCGATTGTCTCGCCGGGCCGGCATTCCCGCTCCAAAGCGAGGGAACGGAGCAAGTCGGAAGGAAGGGCGACGTCACGATCACCGAGTCGGACTCGGCCCCGCGCCTACTCCTCGCGAGTCACCTGAACTTCCGAGCACGCTCGCTCCTGCGTGGTTTCGTCGGCATCGAGAGCGAGTTCCGAATCGGCAGTCTCTCGCCCAACGTTCCGGACCATCGCCGCTTGCCCGGTTTTATGGTCGGGCTCGCGCTCGGCGGAACAGTCGGCACGCGATGAACCGCCCCCGCGCGAACTCTGCAGAAGTACGCGCGCTGTCCGACGCCGAGCTGATGGCGGCGCTCGCCGCGGGGGATCTCGGCGCGCTCGGCTCGCTCTACGATCGCTACCATGAGTCGGTTCGGCGCTTCGTCGCGCGCGTCACGAGCGATGCCGAGGACGTCGACGACCTCGTGCACGCGACGTTCCTCACGGCCGCCGGAAGCGCCGCGCGCTACGACGGCCGGGCCGTTGGTCGCGCTTGGCTCATGGGCATTGCCGTGCGCCTGGTGCGGCGTCGGAGGCACGCGCTAGGACGCTTTTTCACGCTGCTCTCGTCCCTCCGCATGGTCGGAAGGACGAGCCACGATCCCCGGTCGTCGCTGCACGCGCAAAGCGACCTCGAGCGAGCACTCGCGCGGCTGAGCGAGCCGAAGCGGATGGCCATCTTGCTCGCCGAGGTAGAAGGCTTGAGTTGCCCCGAGATTGCCGAGGCGCTCGGAGTACCCGTCGGAACGGTGTGGACGCGCCTGCACGCAGCGCGTCGCGAGCTTCGCCGAGCGCTCGAAGGAGGCGAGTGATGACGAACGCCTGTCCGCGCTCGTTCGAGGTCGAAGCGCTCCACAACGGCAGGTTGAGCGGAACCGAGCGAGCGAGCTTCGAGCGTCACCTCGCGAACTGCGGGCTCTGCTCGCGAGAAGCGCGAGCTCTCGCCGCGCTCGGCGATGCGCTGCGAGACGGCGTCCCGGCCCCCGCAGACGAGCTCCACGTTCGCCGCGAACGAACGCGGCTCCTCGCCGAGTTCGATCGCGGTTTTTTGGCCGAACGCGGCGCGTGGTTTCGTCGCGGCGTCGCGGGCGCCCTCGTTCTCGTGGCCGCAGCGGCGTTGGCGGTGACGCTCTTCGTGGTCGTTCGTTCGCGACCGGTGCCGCCGCCGAGCGCGCGCACGAACACCGTCGTGAACGCGACGAACGACGCCGTCTGGTCTCGGCGCCTGGGCGAGCGTTGGGAAGCGATCGTGCTCGAACGCGGCGAACTAGAAATCGAAGTCAGGCGCGAAAAAGGCTGGAAAGCGCTGCGCGTCGAGCTTCCCGACGGCGAACTCGAGGACGAAGGGACCATCTTCACCGTCAGCGTCTACGCCGGGCGAACGACGCGCGTTACCGTGCGCGAAGGCAGCGTCAGCTTGCGCCTACGCGGCCAACCGCCGACGCACATCGCCGCCGGCGAATCGTGGAACGCGGCACCTCACCCATTGCCACCGAGCGCATCGAGTCGCATCGAATCGAGTACGTCGAGCGAACGCGTCGAACGCCCGCGTGATGCGGCGCTCTCCGCGCCCGGGCGACCAGCGCCCGCACCGACCCCCGCCTCGAGCGCGCCGCCCGCTTCGAGCGTACCGAACGCGTCGCCCGTCGTGCCGAGCGCGAGCGCGCAGACCGCTGCCGCGAGCGCGGCATCGGACGATTTTCGCGCTGCAGTCGCTTCGTACAATCGCGGCTCGCACGCAGAAGCCGCGGTGTTGCTCGCTCGCTTCCTCGCCCGTTACCCCGGCGACGCCCGCGGCGAAGACGCGTCCTACTTGCGCGTCCTCGCCTTTCGCAAAATCGGCGATGAAGCGTCGAGGCGACGAGCCGCGGCCGACTACCTGAGGCGTTATCCGTCAGGGTTCCGCCGCAGCGAAGTCGAGGCGCTCCTCCGCTAGCGCGAGCCGATCCGGAGAGCAATCCCGCGTGCCTCGAACATCTCGCCGCGGTTCGGGCGAGCACCTTGTGGTCGAGTGCACAGGCCTGTGCTCGGGTGGCGGATCGCTCCTTCGGCGCGGTTTTCGCCGCGGCGGTGCGCCGGAGGTTCGAACCGGCCGTTTGCCGTGTGCACTCGAGAGCACTCCCGCGATCCGAGGGGCGCTTCCGGCCCGCCACGGCGGTTCTTGCTTCGTTCACACCGAACGTGTGGCGCGGCGCGAGGGCGTGTCACTCGACCGACGTGACACTGCGCAATTTACGAGAGCGTCGGCCGTTCGTTGGAGCGCGACCGCTCGCGTCGCGGTGCTGCGAAACACTCGAATTGCTTCCTGCGGCGCGCAGCGCCCTCGCTGGGCACGTAAATCGCAAGACAATCAGGCGCGAATCTCGTAAGGAGCGTGGGATCATGGGTAACATCAAAAAGGTCGTGTACGTGGCTCTCGGGCTGAGCATCGCAGGATGCTCGATGGAATCGGGCGACAGCGCGCCGGGCGTTCACCCGGACGACGTGAAGCCCGAGGACGGCTCCGAGCTCGCGGCAGACCTAGGGACGGTACAAGACGCGCACTCCCAGCACTACGTCGATTCATCCAATCTCTGGGGCGAGACGGCCTACCCGATGGGGACGACCAACCCGAACTGCATGGATTGGATGGTGTACGACCGGTACCTGCGCTACGCGCCCCCCAAGGGCGTGTGGAGCTACTATACCACCTACCAGACGTCGCACCCCTATGCGGGTAAAGACCCGAACAGTCCCACGATCCTGACCATTCATCAGAACCTCGATGCGATCCCGGCTTCGCTCGGTTGGAACTGGGCCAACCTGATTTATTACAACTCGGTGGTCGATCGCACGGGGACTCCGAAGGCGGGGAAATGCACGGGGCGCTACGTCTTACAGTGGGATAACCACGACGGGCCCGGCTACACCAACTTCCTCGGGAATGAGTACTGGGTACGAGCGCGGATTCCGCAAAAAATCATGCCTCGCGACGCGCAAACGGCCTGCGCACAAACGGGACCTGCCAGTGTGCCTTCCGCGTGGGTCGACCTCTACGTCTGCGAAGCGCCTCTGACGGTCGACGTCGGCACCGTCGGCAGTTGGTGCGCGGTCGGCAGCGGCCACTGGCGCAGAGCCGGAGGCTGGGGGTCTGTCGCCTCCTACTCTTCGGGGAGGTGCGACGTCGTCGCCACTTATAACTACAGACCGCTACCGAACACCGCTGCGGTGTCGTTCAACTTGGTCGTGAAGTCGGGTGTCGGACACGGTGTTGCGCCGGCGGAAATCGCCATCTTCCGCGTCAACTGAACCTGGGAGCGACGATCTCGGTCTTGCAGACTGCGGACAGGGCCCGAGCGCACTTTCGTGCACCGTCCGGTGCTCGAGCGAGCGTGCTCGGGGTGGTCGCCGCCTGCTTGGTATGGTCAGGCAACTCCGCCGCGTTTTGTCGAACGGCGAGCTGCACTCCGTCGGGCGTGGGCGACCTCTGTTCGCCCATCGACCCCATGAGAGAG
>DASUTR010000152.1:0-2452 GCA_036374535.1 Polyangiaceae bacterium | reverse complement strand
GGCACGGTCATTTTCGTGCACCCGTGACGCTCGCCCGCCGCCTTTTTCAGACCCCGCCGCCGCCGCCTTCGCCGGGGGCGCCCCCGGGCGCGCCGCCCATCCCGGCAGACGAGCCCGCTGAGCCGCCCGTTGCCGCGGACGAACCCGCTGTGCCGGCCGTGGGGGTTCCGCCTTCGCCTCCGGCGCCGCCTTCGCCGTCGGGCGCGCAGTCTTCCGAGCTCACGCTGAGCTCGAGCTCGTCCGCGAGCGCCTGACCGTTCCGCATGGCGAGCGTCCGGCCGTTCTCCAAGAGCTCGGCGCGGATCTTCAGCGTCCCCGGGGCGTCGCCGAGGGACGAGACATCGACGACGACCGTGTCCACCGACGCGTAGGCCGTGACGACGGCGTCGTTCGCGAGCGATTCCACCGTGACCTTGGCGACGCCACATTGGGCGCGCGTGCACGTCCCGGGTGGACGAAGGAGGTAGTCGCCGCTCGTGAATTTCCAATCGCTCTCAGCGCTCGGCTGAAAGCGACCGGCGTCCATGATCTTCCCGTTCTCGTCGACGACGTCGTTGTAGATGTAGAGCCTGACCCCGAGTCGTCGGTCGCATCCGATCGTGATCGGCTCTGGGTCGTCTCGCTGCCAGACGTCTGACCCGCGGGGTCTGAGCTCACCAATCATCATGGCGACCGGCCCGGGAGGCTCGGGCGGTGGCGCCTGTTCGTCGTCATCGCACGACAGGAAAAGCAGAAGCGGCGTGCTCGCGAGCACCGCTCGGAGACGCTTTTTGGCTCGTAGGTAAGGGGGTGGGTTCACGTTCGGGGCTCGCTCGCTCCCGGGGCACTTACTACAGGTCAGCGCGTGATGGGCGCTTCATCGTGGCGGCAGAGCCGCGCGCTGAATTTGCCCTTGGCGCTCGAGGCCGGCCGTGTCCCGTCTCCGGGGAATTCGAACGCGACCGCCCCCTTGACCACGCCGCTCCGGCCGAACTCGACGAGCTCGAGCTCGAGCGTGCCGCCGGGCGGAAGGGCATGGCCCCGTGCTCCTCGTCGAATGACGGGCACGGCGTAGGCGCGCCCGAGCGGTGAACCGCCGTCCTCGGACAATGGCCGGGTGGAAGCGAAGCTTCCCGGTCGGGGTTTTTCGCCGGGGGGGAGCTTCAGCGTGACGACGAGCACGGTGTCGTCCGCACCGGGCGCGACGTAGCGTTCGCACGACACGTCGTAGCTCGCCAGGGTCACGCGGAGCTCGTTCGCAGACTCCGGAACTTCCACGTATTCGGCGAACGCCGAGCGCGGAGCGAGCTCGACGGTGCGCCCGCTGCCGTCCGGCACGACGAGCTCGATGGTGTCCCTCGGCTTTTCGGCTCGGCAAGCGACGAGGCCGGCTAGCAGTAGCGAGGCGACGAGTGACTTCGGAAACGCTGAGTCGTTCAAGCGGTTCGTTGGGCGGTGCGAGCGCCGATCTGTAGGGGCCAAGCGAGGGTTCGGTACCGCTTCGCGAGCGAAGCGAGCTCTGCGCGAGCCTGCTGAACGGTCGGGCGCTTGCGAGGGTCGCGCCGGAGACAGCGTGCGAGGAGCTTGCCGAGATCGCCGAAGGTCGCGTCCCGTCCGAGGCGCGCAACCTTTTCGGGCCAGCCGTCGTGCTCGACGTGAAGCGTCAAGAGCGCCATCTCGCCGTCGGCCACGAACAACGTCTCGGCCATGAGCATTTCATAGGCAATGCAGCCGAACGCGTAGAGGTCGGCCGGCTGGGGCGACGGATGTAGCCCCTCGGGCACGACGCCGATGACTTCGGGCGCGCAATATTCGAGCGTTCCGCAGCCGGGCCTGAGCTGCCGGCCGCTCAACCCGAAGTCCACGAGCACCGGCGTTTCGCCGTCGCGAAGGATGACGTTCGACGGCTTCACGTCGAGATGCCCGATGCCCGCGCTGTGCATGGCCTCGAGACCGCCGAGAATGCCGTCGAGATAGAGGAACGCACTCTCGGTCGAGAGCGAACGGCTGCGGATGAGTCGATCGAGGGCGAGCCCTTTGATGAGCTCCATCACGAGGATGGGTTTCGGCCGCGCCGCCAGATCGAACGTCACGAAGCGCGCGATGTTCGGATGTTGCGGCACCGTGAGCAGCGCTCCGGCCTCTTCCCGAAAGAGCTGGAGAAACTCTTGTTCCGAAAGGCTTCGGGCCGTGGTCGGGTCGTAGTCGGGGACCTTGAGCGCGAACCCTTCGGCGTCGTTCGCATTGCGCTCTTCGATGCGGCGCGCGACGAAGACCGACGATGCGCCGCCACTTCCGAGCGCGCGCACCACGTAAAAAGCCCCGATCGTGCGGCGCGGCAGCAGCCAATCGGGCAGGTTTTCACGCCGCTTTCCGAGCGGGATCGCGAACACGTCGCTCGGTACGGCGATGGGCAGAATTTCGAGAATGGCGAGGACCTGCGCCATCGTCTGCGCGATGGGTGCCGGAAGAT
>DASUTR010000151.1:0-18005 GCA_036374535.1 Polyangiaceae bacterium | reverse complement strand
CAGCCCGTGCCGAGCGCGAGGCAGCGCGAACAGCACGGCCGCGAAGGCCACGAGCCCGAAGCCGCCACCGATTTCGACGGCGGCGTCGTGGAACGGTGTCAACAAGAGCAGCGTCGCGAGCGCCGACACCGAACCCGCGATACGCGTGACGAGCACGTAGACACGCTCTTCGGGAAAAAGCGCCACGACGACGTGCCAGAAGAGTGCGAGCGTCGGCACGATCAACACCATCGCGGCGAACGCGAAGATGCGTCCCGGATTCGGGACGCCGCCCGGAGCCGTCGGGTGCAGGAGGTCGCAGAAATAGTTCCGAACGACGCTGAACCCACCCGGGTACAGCAACGCCCCGAGCGCGTAGAGCGCCATGAACAGGACGACACCGAGCGCCGGAGCGAGTGAAAGTTCGCGACGAAGCGACGTCACGACCCGCTGAGTCTAGCCTCGCGAGGCGGGTCTGAACGGCTGGATGAAGCTCACGAGTGACCCGGGATTGCGCGTCGAAACCCAGAGCCGCCCCTGGCCGCTGAAACGGCAGACGAGCCCCTCGCCCGAGAAAAATAGGCTCTTCAGGCCCCCGACCTTCGTCACCTGGTAGGCAAGGCCGTTCGTGAAGCCGACGACGTGACCCGTGTCACAGGTATAACCCGCCGGGCCTACGTCGATCGCGTGGATGCCTCCGTACGCGGAGAAAAAGAGCGGGCCGTAGCCGGTCGCCGACAGGAGAAAGAGACCCGCGCCGCTGAAGAACCCGCGCGCACCCTGCCACTTCGTGTCGATCTGCACGCTCGGCGGCGCGGCCAAGAACGCGCCCGACGAAAGGAACACGCCGAACTGCCCGTTCAGGTCGACGCACTCGACGTCGCCTTCCGCACCGGGTGCGAGCCAGAGATCCTGCCCAGGAGCGGTCGACGTGAAGGTATTCGTGAACAGGCTCTCGCCGCCGAGGAGCTTGCGCTTGGCCGCGGCGAAGAGGCCCCCTTGGAGCTGCGTCTTCATGTCGATGGCCGTATCGCGGGCGAGCATCGCGCTCGACTCGGCGACGAGTTGCTCGCCCGGCTGATCGAACCCGATGCGAACGGCGGAGAAATCGGGTTTTTGCAGGATTTGATGGCGCATGGCTCTAACTCTGCCGAGGCGGAAGGAGGCGCCCCACGGCACCGCCGTACTCGGCCGCGTTGCGTGACTGAATCCAGATCCGCCCCTGACCCCTGAAGTGGCACGCCAGCCCCTCGCCCGAGAGGAACGACGCGATCCAGCCGCTACCGCTCTTGCCCACCGAGTACTCGAGCGTCGCGTCCCAAGCGACGAGGTGACCCGTATCGATCATCAGCGTCCCGTCACAGTAGAGCTCTTCGATGCCGCCGAAACCGCCGACGAGCAAGAGCCCGGGAGACGGGGCCGTCGCCTTGAGCACGAACATGCCTGCGCCCGAGAAGAAGCCGCGAAAGCCTCCCATCTTCGTGTCGATCTGGATGTTCGGCGTCGAGGCGATGAAGGCCGACGATTGCAGGAGGTAACCGGCTTGGGTCATTTCGAGCACGCGCATGTCGCCGCAGAGCGCGTGCGCGAGCAGCACCTCGCCGGGAGCGCCGGCAGCCGTGAAGGTATTGCGGAAGAACGACTCGCTGCCGAACATGCGCTTGAGACCGCTCAGCATGCCGCCCGACTGCGTCTGCATCTGCACGTGCGAGCTCATGCCGATCATCGCCCCGGATTCGGCGAGCACGGACTCGTTGGGCCCGAGCACCACGCGCGCCATGGAGTGAGCAGGTCGATAGAGGACGTCGAATTGCATGGTGAGCTCGCTCAGCCGGGCAACATGGGCGACAGCCAGCCCACGAGGCTCTGAAGATTGCGCGTTTGAACGAACACGCGCCCCTGCCCCTTGAACTCGCACACGAGCCCCTCGCCCGAGGCGACGAATCCCAGCATGCCGCCGCCGGCGGCGCGAATATTGAACTCGAGATTGCCCTCGTAGCCCACGAGGTGTCCGTTATCGACGATGTACGAGCCGTTCACGTCGATCGTTTCGACCCCGCCGTAGCTCGTGAACCAGAGGTCGCCGTGACCGGTGACGGCGAGGAAGAATGCGCCTTCTTTGGCGAGCAAACCGCGCAGGCCGCCGAACTTCAGCTTGAGGTCGACCTCGCCCGAATGCGCGAGGTACGCGCCCGTCGAGAGCACGAGAAGCTCGCCCTGCATGCGGCGGTAGACGACCTGACCCGAGAGCTTCGGCGCGAGCCAGACCGAACCCTGCTGACCGTTCGCCGTGAAGTGGTTCACGAAGAACGTCTCACCACCGACGACGCGCCGGATCATCGCGATGAAGAGCGCCTTGAGCTTCGCGAAGAACCCCGCGCCGCGCCCCGCGTTGAGCTTCACCTCCATACCGACCTGTTGATTGCGCGCGACCATCGCACCGGACTCGCTCACCACGGTCTGGCCGGGGGCGAGATCGACCCGCAGCATGGCGAAGGCCGGACCGTGGGTTATCGCATGGCGAAGATCCGAAGCGCCCGCGCCCGGCGCCGCGTATCCCCCGTGGCCGACCTGACCCTGCATGCTTCTGCGTCCTTTCCGCTGAGCCAGCGAGAACTACTCGACCGGCGCCGGGATCTCAACCGGGCGCTCAGCCGACCCAAACGCGCGCGTTCTCGAACATGCGAAGCCAGGGCGACGCTTCGCCCCAGTGTCGCGGGTGCCACGACAAGGTCGCCGTGCGAAACGCGCGCTCCGGGTGCGGCATCAGAATCGTCGCACGACCGTCGGGCGTCGTCAGGCTCGTGATGCCGCCGGGGGAGCCGTTGGGGTTCTCCGGGTAACGCGACGCCGGGCGCCCGCCCGAATCGACGAAGCGGAGCGCGACGAGACGCGCGCGCTCGGTCGCGCCGAGAGCGTCGCCCGCAAACTCGGCGCGCCCCTCGCCGTGCGCGACCGGGATGGGCAGGACCGAACCGGCCATGTCGCGGAAGAAGATCGAAGGCGATTCGAGCACCTCGACGCTCACGAGACGCGCCTCGAATTGCTCGCTCAAGTTGCGTTCGAACGACGGCCACGCCGACGCGCCGGGAATCAGCGACTTGAGCGCCGAGAGCATCTGACAGCCGTTGCAGACGCCGAGCGAAAACGTGTCCGGCCGCTCGAAGAACGCCGCGAGCGCCGCGCGCGCCGAAGCGCTGAAAAGGATCGATTTCGCCCAGCCCTGACCCGCGCCGAGAACGTCCCCGTAAGAGAAGCCGCCGCAGGCGACGAGCCCGCGGTAGCTCGCGAACTCGACGCGACCGCCGAGCACGTCGCTCATGTGCACGTCGACTGCCTCGAATCCGGCGCGCGTGAACGCCGCCGCCATTTCGATCTGACCGTTCACGCCCTGCTCGCGCAGGATCGCGACGCGCGGCCGCGCTTTGGCGACGGCGACGAGCGACGCGGACGGTCGTTCTTCGAGATCGAAGGTCGGCTTCGCGGCGAGTCCACCCTCGCCGCGCACGAGGCGATCGCGCTCTTCGCGCGCGCAATCGGAGTTGTCGCGCAGGGACTGCATGCGGAACGTCGTCTCGGACCACACCGCGCGGAGCTCGCGAACGCTCGCGGAATAGAGCTCGCTGCCGGCGTGCTCGAACACGACGCGGCCGTCCGTGCGCGGCGCGCCGACGACGTGGAGCTCGCCGCCCTCCCCCGCGCGGAGCCCGTGCCGCTCGAACACGCCGAGCACCTCGAGCGAATCGCTCGTTCGCACCTGGAGGACGGCGCCGAGCTCTTCGGCGAACAGCGCCGATACCGGATCCGCGCCGAGTCCGTCGAGCCGCACCGAAACGCCCGTGTTCGCGGCGAACGCCATCTCGGCAACGGTTGCGAGGAGCCCGCCGTCCGAACGATCGTGGTACGCGAGCAAGAGCCCCTTGTCGCGGAGCTCGGCGACGGCGTCGAAGAGGCCGGCGAGCGTGCGCGCATCGTCGACATCCGGCGGCTCCGAACCGAGCGCGCCGTACACCTGCGCCAGCACCGAGCCGCCCAGGCGCGCGCGGCCGCGCCCGAGATCGACGAGCAAGAGCTCGGTTTCGCCCGCGTCCGTCACGAGCTCCGGCGTGAGCGTTTTCCTCACGTCGCGCACGCGAGCGAACGCCGTGACGACGAGCGACACCGGCGCGGCGACGAGCCGCTTCTTGCCCTCCGGACCGTCCCACAGCGTGCGCATGCTGAGTGAGTCCTTGCCGACGGGAATGGCGATACCGAGCGCCGGGCAGAGCTCCATGCCCACGGCGCGCACCGCGTCGTAGAGCGCGGCGTCCTCGCCCGGGTGGCCCGCGGCGGCCATCCAATTCGCCGAGAGCTTCACGTCGCCGCGCGACACCACGGGCGCCGAAGCGAGGTTCGTGAGCGCTTCGCCCACGGCGAGGCGCGCCGAAGCCGCGGCGTCGAGCACGGCGACGGGCGAGCGTTCGCCGAGCGCGATCGCTTCGCCGGCGTAGCCCTCGTAGTCGACGAGCGTCACCGCGGCGTCCGCTACGGGGACCTGGAAGGGGCCCACCATCGGATCGCGCGCGACGAGCCCGGAAACGGTGCGATCGCCGATCGTGATCAAAAAATCCTTGGCTGCAACCGCGGGAAAACGCAGCACGCGCCGGACCGCTTCGCCGAGCTCGACCTCCGCGGGATCGAAGTCGCGGGCGCGAGCGCGGGTGCGCTCGACGCGCCGGACCATCTTCGGCGGCTTTCCGAAAATGACCGAGAGCGGCAGGTCGATGGGCGCATCGCCGAACGCGCTGTCGTGCAGCGTGAGCCGCTCGCCATCCGTCGCTTCGCCGAGCACGGCGAACGGGCAGCGCTCGCGCTCGCAGATGGCGCGAAACGCGTCGAGCTTGCCCTGCTCGATCGCGAGCACGTAACGCTCCTGCGCCTCGTTGCACCAGAGCTCGAGCGGGCTCAAACCCGGCTCGGCGCTCGGAATCGCGCGGAGCTCGAGCCGCGCGCCGCGTCCGGCGTCGTGCACGAGCTCGGGCACGGCGTTCGAGAGGCCGCCGGCACCCACGTCGTGAATCGAGAGAATCGGCGTCGCGTCGCCGAGCGCGTTGCAGCGGTCGATGACCTCCTGACAACGCCTCTCCATTTCGGGGTTGTCGCGCTGGACGCTCGCGAAATCGAGATCGGCGCTGCTCGCACCCGTGGCCATCGACGACGCCGCGCCGCCGCCGAGACCGATGAGCAGCGCCGGTCCGCCGAGCACGACGACCGCCGCGCCCGCGGGGATGGGCCGCTTCTGAACGTGCATGGGGCGCACGTTGCCGACGCCGCCCGCAAGCATGATCGGCTTGTGGTAGCCGCGCCATTCGGCGCCGCTCGCCGTTTGGACGGGCTGCTCGAAGGTGCGAAACCAGCCGAGCACCGCGGGGCGGCCGAACTCGTTCGCGAAGGCCGCGCCACCGAGGGGGCCGTCGAGCATGATGTCGAGGGCGGACACGATGCGCTCGGGCTTGCCCGGCGCATCCGTTTCCCACGGCTGCTCGAAACCCGGAATGCGAAGGTGCGAAACCGTGAAACCCGCGAGCCCGGCTTTCGGCTTCGCGCCCTGCCCCGTCGCACCCTCGTCGCGGATTTCGCCGCCGGCGCCCGTAGAAGCGCCCGGGTGCGGCGAGATCGCCGTCGGGTGGTTGTGCGTCTCGCACTTGGCGACGATGTGCGTGTCCTCGAACACGCCCGAATAAACGCGCGTCTCCGGATGCGGGAAGAAACGCACGGCGCGCGTGCCCTCGAGGACGGCGGCGTTGTCCTTGTAGGCCGAGAGCGTGCCGCGCGGCGAACGCTCGAAGGTGTTCTGAATCATGCGAAAGAGCGAGCGCTCTTCGGCGACGCCGTCGATGACGAAGTCGGCCTTGAAAATCTTGTGACGGCAGTGCTCGCTGTTCGCCTGCGCGAACATCATGAGCTCGACGTCCGTAGGGTCCCGGCCGAGCTCGTGAAAACTCTGCACCAGGTAGTCGATCTCGTCGTCGGCGAGCGCGAGACCGAGCTCGGCGTTCGCCCGAACGAGCGCCGTGCGCCCCTCCGTTCCGAGCGGCACGCGCGCGAACCGGCGCGGAGCCGCGTGCCCGAAGAGCTCGGCGGCGTCCTCGAAGCGCTCGAGCACGGTTTGCGTCATGCGATCGCAGAGCTTGGCCGCGGCGCGCTCGAAGCCGCCCGCCGCGAGCTCGCCCGCGAGCCGGTACGCGACGCCGCGTTCGACCCGCCGCACGCTCTCGAGTCCGCAGCCGTGCGCGATGTCGGTTGCCTTGGACGCCCACGGCGACAGGGTCCCGAGACGAGGGACGACGAGCGCGAGGCGTCCCGAAGCCGGCGCATCGGGACGCTCGGCGAGAGGAAGGAGCTCCCCGAGCCGCGCCTGCTCGACCGCGTCGAGCTCGCCTGCCGCGTCGACGAAATAGGCGAACTCGGCCGTGAGTCCGGTGAGCCCGGGTGCGAGCGCGCCGAGCTCCTGGAACAGCTTGTTCTGGCGGAATGGGGTAAGGGCGGAACGCCCGCGGAACCTGAGCATCGCTGGGGAAGCCTCGGGCGATGAAACCGCCCGACGGCACGAGGGGCTATGGCAGAGGCAAACTAGGGTGGCAAGCTCGTCGGTCGCGCGACCGCACCGGATGGCCTCGAGACACAATTCTTACGTTCCGCCCGGAGGAGAAATCCGCGCTGCCTTCGCGGGCGCGACGGCGGGCGACCTCGTCTTCTTCGCCCGGCAGTGCCTGGAGCGCGGCGGCTTCGACCACGCGCTCGCGCTCGCCGAGGCACTCGGCGACCGTGCGGCAGAGGAGCCCGCCCTCGCTCTCTGCGAGGCCGTCGCATGGTTCCTCGGGGGTGATCGCGAGCGAGCGCTCGCCCGCGTCGAGGTGCTCTCGGCGTCGCGGCCGACCGACCTCAACGCGCTCTCCGTGCTCGGTGAGATGCGCGCGCGCACGGGCGACACCGACGGCGCGCGCGATGCGTTCCTCGAGCTCGCCGAACGCTACCCGGACTACCCCGGCGCGCAGGGCGCGCTCGCGTCGCTCTTCATGCCCGGCCCGCCGTACCGCGAGGTGCTCGCCACGCTGCACCGCGTGCTCGCGCCCCGCACGTATCTCGAGATCGGCGTCGAGACGGGCGCGACGCTCGCGCTCGCGACGACGGCGGACGTGGCGATCGGGGTCGATCCCGAGGCTCGGCTCGAGGTCGCGCTGCCCCCATCGGCGCGCCTGATTCGCGAGGAAAGCGACCGCTTTTTCCAGACGCGCGCCCGGGCGTCGCTCTACGGCGGGCGCGCCGTCGAGCTCGTGTTCATCGACGGAATGCACCGCTTCGAATACGCGCTCCGCGATTTCGCGAACAGCGAAGCCTGGTCGAGCCCGGACGGCACGATCGTCCTCCACGACTGCGTGCCCCTCGTGCCGGCTTCGGCCGCGCGCGAGCGCCGCACGCGCTTCTGGGTGGGCGACACGTGGAAGGCGGCTTTCGCGCTCGCGCGCCATCGTCCCGACCTCCGCATCCGCACGATCCTCACGCCTCCCTCGGGTCTCGTCGTGGTCCGAAACCTCGACCCCGGCTCGACGGTCCTGCGCGAGCGTTTCGATGCGGTCGTGAACGAGCTCGGCGGCGCGGAATACCCGAGCGAGCCCGGCAACTGGCCCGACGCGCTCCACTGCGTGTCGAACGACGCCGAAGGGTGGCGCGAAGCGCTCGGATGAACCACCCAGGCGACGCGCTCTCGGAGCTGCCCGATCTGGTTTCGACGGACGCGTCGCGCCGCTACGAGCGCTGGCTCGCCGAGCAATCGAGCGACGACGCGTACTTGTTCACCGACGCCAAGGTTCGCTTCGACGCACGACAGGGCGACGTCCTGATCCCCGCGCCCGGGCTCGTCGCGCGGGCATCGGACGGCGGAACGCGCCTCGACGCGCCGTCGCTCGCGGCCGGTGTCGAGGTTTCGGGCGTTCGACCGGAAGAGGTGGAGCGCTTCGTCGCCGCACTCGACGGTGAGCGTACCCTCGGCAAGGCGATCCACACCGCACGGCTCGCGAACGACACCATCCGCGCGATCCTCGACGCCGGCTTCGGGCGCATGCTGTTCGCGCCGCTCGCGGTGCTCATGCTCGAGCGCGCGGTGCCGTCCGCCGAGGTCGTGCGCTTCCCGGGCACGCCCTACGAGATCCCCAGAAATTACTGGCAAAACATGGCCAGCGTCCGCAAGCTCTCCGTGCGCTTCTTCGAGCGCTTGGGCGAACCTCGCGCGGCGCTCGAGGAGCTCCGGCGCCTCCACGCCGTCGCGCTGCTCGGCGAAGACGAGACGTCTTTCTATCGACCCGCGAGCCCCATCGCCAAGAAGGGAATAGGTCCGAGCCGGCTCTGGCTCGCGGCGTCCCGTACCATCGAAACCGACGCAGGAACGCGCTTCGTCGAGGGGCCTCGCGTCGGCGCGCGTTTCCTCGGCGGCGACCGCTACGGTACCCTCCTCGCCACGCGGGCGGGCGACGCGCGCGCGACGAGCGAGCGGCTCGAGCACCGCGACGCAGCGGGGCTCGATTGGGGTCGCGTCGTGGTGGCTCGGGCCGACGGCGATGCGGAAGCTCTGCCGTGGTTCTGTCCGCCGCGGCCCATCACCGAACGCCACGTTGCAAGCCTCTTCGGAAGCCTCGCGCTCGGCGATGTCGCCGACTTTCACCAAAAGTTCATGCGGTTGCACCCGTTTCGAGCCGCCAATCAAGCGCTCGCGATGAATCTCGTGAACGCCGCTCTCGGTCGGCGGACGGGTTCGCCGCACGGCGGCATTCCGCACCTCGTGCTCGATCACCTCGCCTTCCGGCTTTCGCCCGAGGCGTACCGCAAGGTGTTCGAGCTCGCTCTCCGCGAGTGGGTCGTCACGGGGTCGCCCGCGGAGCGACTTCACGCCTACGCCGAACGCAAGCGCCTGTACTACGGCTTCGTCGACAGCATCGCTGGCTCGCGCGACGACGCGGAGGCCCAGGCGCTCGCCCGGGCGTCGACGCGCGCCGCGCGTCTCGCGCTCCTCGTTCCCGAGGCGTGAGGCCGGCGGCGGCGCCGGCCCCACGGAAAATCGCTACTTGCCGAGCGGCTCGACGACGATCTCGACGCGGCGATTGTTGGCGCGGCCCTCGGCCGTGTTGTTGTCCGCCACGGGGCGGCTCGAACCGAGGCCCTGGGCTCGGATCTTGTCGGCGGGAATGCCATTCGACGCGAGCTGCTGGCGTACGGATTCCGCGCGCGCCTGGCTGAGCTCGTCGTTCTTCTTCGCGCTGCCCTGCGAGTCGGTGTGACCCTCGACGAGCAGACTCTTGAAGCCCTGATCCTTCACCGCCTTCGCGACCTCGTCGATCTTCTGCCGCGCGATGGGAAGGAGCGCGCTCTGCCCGGTCGCGAACAACACGGACCCGGAGAGCGTGATGACGACGCCGCGGGACTCTTCCTTCACTTTGGCGATCTCTTGCAGGCTCGCCATCGCGACCGCGAGCTTCTTCTCCGCCTCCGCGGAGCGCTTCTCGGCATCCGCGCGGGCCTTGCGCTCGGCCTCGAGCTCGGCGGCCGTCTTGTTCGCCGCGCTCTTCGTCGACTTCAGCGCGTCGAGCTGACTCTCGCGAAACGTCTTGTCCGCTTGCGCGCGGCTCCGATCGGACGCCTCACGCCCGGCATCGGCGACGGCGATCGCCGTCCTGCGTTGCGCGATGTACGCGAGATCCTTCGTGATCGGATCGTCGCCTTCCTCTTCGAAGCTCCGCTCCGCCTTGGCGAGCGATTGCTTGGCGGTATCGAGCTGCGCCGGCGCGAGCTCGGCGGCGGGACCCGCGGCGGCCGTCTGATACTGAGCACGCGCGTCGACGAGCTCCTGCGGTGGCAGGGTCGCGGCGCAGCCGATGAGCCCGGAACCCGCGAGGCAAAGAACGATCGTCGTTCCGAACGGATGCTGTTTCATGACGTTCTCTCCTCGACCTTTCACTGGGTCTCCTTCTTCAGCCGCTCGAGCTGCTCCGCCGTTTCCACGGCTTGTTGTTTCGACTTCGCTTCCTTGGCGAGCGCCAGCGCGAGGTCGGCGTCCGCCTGGGCGCGCTCGATGAGCTGCGCGGCTTCCTGGTTGTCGCCGTCCGCAATCAGCGCTTCGGCCTTCGCGACCTGCTCTTGGGCGAGCTTCAAGTGGAGCGCGGCTTTCGGTTCGTTGGGAGCGCCCTCCGCTTGGGCGACCGAGATGGTCGACTTACTCGACGTGAGCTGTTCCTGAGGAATGGCCGCTCCGCCGCAGGCGGCGAGGAGCAGCGCGCTCGTTAACCAACTCAAATGGCGCATACGCTTTTCCTTAATAGGTTTCGTCCGTCCCGCTCGCTGCGGTCGGCGTCGCGAGCATACCAGAGCCCTCCCCCGTGCCCGCAAGGCCCGAAAGCCTCGAGATTCATTCCAATTTTGCCCCGGTCACCGGCGTTCGGCGAGGCGGAGCGACGGGGTTCCGAGGAGCTCGCAGAGACTCGCGTCGAGCTCGGCCGCGGTGAACGGCTTCGACAGGAATGCCTCGGAGCCGTCCTCGGCAAGCATCACCCCGCTCGAAGCGGGATCCCAGCCCGACGTATAGAGAACCCTGAGCCCGGCCCGGGCCGCCCGCAGCTGCTTCACGAGCTCGCTTCCCGTCATTCCGGGCAGCACGAGATCCGTCACCACGAGGTCGATTTCGCGCTCCTGCATCGCCATCGCGAGCGCCTCGACGGCGCTCGCCGCGGCGAGCACCCGATGACCGTATTGGTCGAGCATCCGCCGCATCGTCTTCAACAAGAGCGGCTCGTCCTCGACGAGCAAAACGACGCTTCCTTCAGCGTCGTTCTTGACGCGTCGATGCGAGAATGCCGGCACGCTCTCGATGGGGGCCTCGGACGGAGCCGCGCGGCGCGCTGCCGAGGTGAGCGCAGAGGCGGCGCGGTCCCGCTCGCGGCGCGCGAGGACGACGAGCTCCCGCGCGAGCTCCGACGACCGTCGCGCGGCTTCGAGAATGGTCGCGAGCTCCTCGTCGGACGCGCGCGTCGAGGCATCGGGCCGCTCGAGCAAGCGCTTGGTGCGTTCCGCGACGGACAGCGACATCGCTTCGAGGCGCCGCGCCACCGTATCGAGCAGGCTCTTGCCACGGTCCGGGTCCCCCCCCAAGCGGGGCGACTTCGGGTCTTCGGACATGACTAGTCCCCCCCAAACTCAGCAATGCTCGTGCCAGCGCCCCGACAACGTCTCGTTTGCCGTGTGTTCTCACCCTGAGACGAGCGCATAGGTAAAAATATCTGGACGGATCGGTCCAGCGTTTGGCCATGCACGACCGAAGAACCGGACTTTGGCGTCCAGTATCGGATGCGGACGATCGCCGGCCGTCGTCTCGTTCGCACGCCGCCTGCGCGGGGGCGGGCTCCCTCCCGCGGGCGCGGTCGAATATTGACAGCGTCTTACATTAGACTATGTCTCGAGGCCATGATCGTTCCCGGCACGAAGTTTCCAACGTTTCAAACCACCGCCTGTGTCAGCCTCGAGCCCGGCAAGGAATTCCGAACCATCGGCTCCCGCGATTTCCCCGGGAAATGGCTCGTCTTCTATACGTACCCGAAGGACTTCACCTTCGTGTGTCCGACCGAGATCACCGAGTTCGACCAGAAGCTCGCGGCGTTCGCCGAGCGCTCCGCCGTCGTGCTCGGCGGTTCGACGGACAACGAGTACTCCCACCTCGCCTGGCGGCGCGAGCATGCCGAGCTCCGGCAGCTCGCCCATCCCCTCGTGTTCGTCAATCCCGCCATGGCGGCGAGCCTCGGTGTCCTCCATCCCGACGCGGGCGTCGCCCTACGCGCGACCTTCATCGTCGACCCCGAAGGCATCGTCCGCTTCACGAGCGCTAACGATCTCAGCGTCGGGCGGACCGTCGACGAGGTCCTGCGCGTGCTCGACGGTCTGCAGACCGGTGAGCTCGTTGCCTGCAGTTGGCGAAAGGGTGAAGCGACGCTCAGCGAACGGCTGAAAAAGGCCGTCTGAGCGCTTTCCGGAGGGATTTTATGCGCCTCGGCGGCGGCAAGGATCGGAGTCGCCGCCGAGCGCTGGCGCGTCGCGGCGGGCCGCGAGCCAGCGAAGAAGAAGCGCTAACGAATGAGCCGATGCGAGCCGTCGCGCGGGGGAAGAGCACCGCGCTCGGGAACGCCGAGGGGAATCGACGTCTCCATTCGGTGACCGAGTCCGCGATTGACGCGGGTGAGCTCTCCCGAGTGGAGCCGTTTTTGCAGCCGTTCTCTTGACAACGAGCACCCTGCGAGTAGATTTTTCGATGATCGTGAAACGCACATCGATGGAAGCGTTGAATTCGGTGGGAATTCAGCCTTCGGCACAACGCCTCGCCGTAGCGGACTATGTCCTCCACACGGACGAGCATCCGTCGGCCGAGCAGGTGCTCGCTCGCGCTCGAAAGAGCGTGCCGATGCTGTCGCGCGCCACGGTCTACAACACGCTGAACTTGCTCGTGGCAAAGGGCCTGTTGAAGCAGCTCACGCTCGCCGGCGGTCGCATCGTCTTCGATCCGAAGACCGAGCGTCATCATCACTTCGTGGACGAAGTGACGGGCCGCATCCACGATGTCGCGTGGGACGCGCTCGAAGTGCGCCGTGTGGAGCGCCTGCGCGACTTCACGGTGAACGACTATCAGGTCGTCCTCGTCGGTCGAGCCAAGCGCGCGCCACGCAAATCGAACTGAATTTCCCGCGCCTCGGCCGGGCGGCGCTTGTCATCCCTGTCTAGGAGCACGTATCCTGCGCTCGACGCGTAGGACCATGACTGGCAGCCGAAAACAGGCGAGCGAGCCGCCGTCGGCCGAAGTGGAAAGCCAGGGTGAGGCGCTGCTCGGCTTGGTCCTCGACAGCCTCGCTGAAGCCGTCCTCGTGGCCGACGCGAACGGACGGATCCTGCTCTTCAACCAGAGCGCTCGCGCGATGCTCGGCATCGACCTCGAACAAACCCCGGTCGATCAGTGGGTCGCCGCCCTCACGCTCCGGGCCGCGGACGGAACGCCCTTGTCGACGGCCGATCTCCCCATCGTCCGCGCCGTGCGCGGCGAGCGCGTGGACGATCTCGAGCTCTTGGTCCGTTCGCCGGCCGACGGCGGAGAGCGTCAGCTCAGCGCCACGGCTCGCCCGCTCGTAGGTCTCGACGGACGCATCTGGGGAGGCGTCGCAGTGCTCCGGGACGTGTCGGTGCAACGACGGCACGAGGCGCAGCTCATCCTCTCGGATCGCATGGCGTCCGTCGGTGCGCTCGCGTCGGGCGTCACGCACGAGATCAACAATCCGCTCGCGGCGGTCCTGGCCAACGTCGAGCTCGCGATCGGCGACGCCCGGTCGCTGCCCGTGAATCGCACCAGCGAGCGCCTCGTCGAGGAGCTCGTGGACGCCCAGGAAGCGGCGAACCGGGTTCGCGAAATCGTGCGCGACTTGAAGCTCTTTTCCCGCAGCGAAGAAGAGCGTCACGGCCCCGTGGACGCACGCGAGGTGCTCGAGTCGGCGCTACGGATGGCCTGGAACGAGATCCGGCACCGCGCCCGCCTCGTGCGGAGTTTCGAGGACGTACCGCTCGTGCTGGGCAACGACGCGCGGCTCGGCCAGGTATTTTTGAACTTGCTCGTGAACGCTGCGCAAGCGATTCCGGACGGTCGCGCCGAATCGAACGAAATTCGCGTCGCGCTCCGCCGTGTCGGCGAGCGCGTGCTCGTCGAGATCTCGGACACGGGCACGGGGATGACGGAAGAAGTGCTGCGCCAGGTGTTCACGCCCTTCTTCACGACCAAACCGCTCGGCGTCGGGTCCGGCGTCGGCCTACCCGTTTGCCAGCGCATCGTCACCGCGCTCGGCGGCCAAATTTCGGCGGAGAGCAGGCTCGGCGCCGGCTCGACGTTTCGCGTGCTCTTGCCGTGCGCCACGGTTGCCAGAACCAGCTCCCCGCCGTCGTTCGGAGCACCGGCGAGCACATCGAGCCGCCGCGGGCGCGTCCTCGTGGTGGACGACGAGCCCATGGTCGCGCTCGCGGTGCAGCGCACCCTCGAAGCGCAGCACGACGTTTCGGTCGTCAACCGCGCGCAGGACGCGCTCGACATGCTCCGGGCCGGACAGCGCTTCGACGTCATTTTCTGCGACATCATGATGCCGAACGTGACGGGCATCGACTTCTTCAAAGAAGTGAGCACCCTCGCGCCCTCGGAGCTCGACAAGATCGTCTTTCTTACGGGCGGCGCGTTCGCCGTGCAGGCGCGGCAATTCCTCGAGGCCGTTCCGAACGTGCGCCTCGACAAGCCGTTCACTCCGGACGAGCTCCGAAAGCTCGTTCGCGCTCGCGTCCACTGAAGCGCCGCGCCTCAGAAGCCGAGCTCGTCGACGATCGGCGCGGCGAGCGCCGAGAAAGGCTCGCTTCGCGCGTGCGAGCGCACCCACGCCGGGCTCACGCGGTCGAGCTTTTCGCGAATTCGAACCGACGCGTACAGGTGCACGACGAGCGTGCGCGGCGTCACGACCTCGGCGAGGTCGAGGCCGCGCTGCTCGCGAAACCAATGCTCGCTGATCTCGGGGCCGAGTGGGTAAAATACTTCGGGCGGCTCGACGTACAGGCCGCCACCCCGCCATTCGGCGACGGCGCTCTGCAAGAGGTGCACGCCGAGTGCGTAGCGCACGCGCCGGTCGGAGCGCGGAAGGGTCGCCATGCGCACGACGAGCTCCTCGACGAACGGGTGGCGCGGCTCGGCTCCGAGCACGGCGTTGTTCACCGCCGTCCGGTAGAGGTGCTCGATGCGCCGAAAATGGCGGTATCCGCTCGGCAAGCGCCGGCACACGTCGCGAGCGAGCGTTCGGCCGAGCGCGCGCGGATCCAGGCGCGACGCCCAGCGCGGTCCGCGAGGCTTCGGAAAAACCAAGCGTTCCTCGCCGCAGAAGAAGCCGCCGCGGTGGCGCAGGCGCGAAAGGCTCGCGAGCGTCACCGTGTCGGTGTCGAGGTAGACGCCGCCCTGCTCGCGCAAGAGCGCCGCGCGAAGCACGTTCGAGCGCGCCGCCGGCTGCTCGAGCTCGCGGTAACAATCCACGAGGCGCGCGCCGCCCGCCTGTTCCACGGCGGCGATGGGGTCGAGGAGCCTCGTTTCGACGTGCGGAGCGCGCGCGAGGAACGCGAAGGCGGGCTCGCGGTCGAGCAGGTCCGTATGGTGAAAGAGCACGCGCTCGAAACCGCCGCGTTTCGCGGCAGACGCGGCGGCGAGCGCGTAAACGAAGGGCAGCCGTTCGCCGAGCCAGACGAAATGCGCCCTGCCGGGGATCATCGCCCCGGAGCTTTCCAGCGCACCCCGGAGATGTCCATGGACGATTGCGGCTATCGCGAGCTCGTGTGAGGCTCGGGGCCGTGCCGACGCTCGACCAGAAGGCCCTGAAGGAAGTCCTCGAATTCGCCGTCGATGCCGCACGAGAAGCCGGGGCGTTGACGCTTCGCTACTTCCAAAATGACGTCGAGGTCATGATGAAGGCGGACCGTACCCCCGTGACGGCGGCGGATCGCGGCGCCGAAGAGCTCTTGCGCGCGCGCATCGAACGCGCCTTCCCGGCCCACGGCATCGTCGGCGAAGAGTACGGCGTCAAGACCGGCACGGAGCCGGCGCGATGGATCCTCGACCCCATCGACGGAACCTTTTCGTTCGTCTGCGGAGTGCCCCTCTACTCGGTGCTCGTCGGCTTCGAATGGGAAGGCGAAGCCGTCGCGGGCGTCATCCACATGCCCGCGCTCTCCGAGATGGTTTCGGCGGCGCGTGGCCTCGGATGCACGTGGAACGGGCGTCCGGCGCGTGTGTCGCAGACGGCGACGCTCTCCGAAGCGCGGCTCGTTTACGCGAGCGCCAAATGGCCCGCCGAAAATGGTCGCGGCGCCGAGTTCGCACGCCTGCTCGCGCAGAGCGGCAAGGATCGCGGCTGGTGCGACGCCTACGGCTACGCGCTCGTCGCGACGGGCCGCGCCGAAATCGCACTCGATCCCGTGATGGCGCTCTGGGACACCGCGGCCCTCTATCCCGTCGTAACGGAAGCGGGCGGCACGCTCACCGATTGGAACGGCGTCTCGACCCACACGGCGCCCGAGGCGATCGCGACGAACGGCCGCCTGCTCGAGCCGGTATTGCAAGCACTCCGCGGCTGACGCGCTCGTAGCGGCGACGCCGCTTGGATTGGATTGTTTCACTCCAGGCGCCCTGCGCCCGGCCCGGCCCACGCGCGCGCTCCGGAAAACTGCTCGACCGTGATCGCCGCCGAGCGGTCGCGCATTGCACGCAGTCGGAACCCCGACGACGGGAGACGTTTAGCAAAATGTCGTATCGCGCGCGGCTTGCACCCTGGATTTCGGCGCTCATGCTGGGCGGCGTTTTCGCGGTCACCACGGGCGCCTGCAGCGCCGGCAATGCGCCCTCCGGCGAAGCGGTCGGCGACGACGGCACCGACAACGGCGGCGGCAGCAACGGTGGCAGCGGCAACGGAGGTTCGTCGAGCGGCACGGCGGGCGTCATCTCGCTCGGCGGCACGGCGGGCACGGCAGGCACCGCGGGCACGGCAGGCACGGCGGGCACCGCGGGCATGTGCGGCACCGTCACGTGTACGCCCGAAGGCGGAACGTACTGCGGTCAGATCGGCGACAACTGCGGCGGGTCGATGGAGTGCGGCGTGTGCCCGGGTGACTGGACGTGCGCCGAGCATGTCTGCGTCGGCGGCCCGTCGTGCACGCCGAGCACGGCGTGCAGCGTCGGCAGTGCGCAATTTTGCGGTACGATCGGCGACGGTTGCGGGCGCTCGGTCGACTGCGGCACGTGCCCGGCGGGACAAGAGTGTCGCGGGCGCGTGTGCGTGACGCCCGGCTGCCTGCCGCTCACGTGCACGATGGGCGCTTACACCTTCTGCGGCCAGATTGGCGACGGCTGCGGCGGCACGCTCGACTGCAGCCAGTGCCCGGCGGGCATGACGTGCGGCGGCGGCGATCTTCCGGGCGTGTGCGGCGCCATGGATTGCCCCACCAAAGTGAGCTGCAACAACGAACAAGGTCAGCAGCAGTACTGCGGCCAGATCGGCAGCGGCTGCGGGGGCGTGCTCGATTGCCCCGCGGCCTGCGCGAACGGCATGCCGTGCGGGATGGAAACACCGAACGTCTGCCCCGGAACGGGCGGCCCCACGTGCGTCCGCCTGCAGTGCGCCGTCGAAAACTGCGCCAACGGCGGGCAAGCGGCGACCGTGCTCACCGGCACGGTGTTCGACCCCGCGGGCGTGATCCCCATCTACAACGCGCTCGTCTATGTCCCGAACGATCCGCTGCCGCTTCCACCGATCCCGAGCGGCGCAACCTGCGATCGTTGCGGCGCGAACGCGCCGAACGTCGTCACCTCGACGCTCACGGACACGGCCGGCGCGTTTCGTCTCACCGGCGTACCGGCGGGAGCGAACGTACCGGTCGTCATTCAGGTCGGCAAATGGCGGCGCGTCATCAACGTCCCCAACGTGACCGCCTGCACGTCGGCGGCGCTTCCCGCCGAACAGACGCGCTTGCCCCGCACGCAAGCCGAGGGAAACATTCCGAAAATTGCGGCAGTTACGGGCGGCTCCGATGCGCTCGAGTGTCTGCTCCGTCGCATCGGCATCGCCGATTCCGAGTTCGGCATCAACGGAAGTCAGGCCCGCGTTCATCTCTACGGCGGCGGAATCGTGGGCGCGGACACCGAGGGTACGGATCGCATGGCGAACGGCACGATGTTCCCGCGCGCGAATCCGACGCTCTGGGGCAGCGCCCAAAAGATGCTCGAGTACGACATCCAAGTGCTCTCGTGCGAGGGCAGCCAGGTCGAACCGGAGAAGGAACCGCACCGCGCCAACATGAAGGCGTACATCGACGGCGGCGGGCGCGTCTTCGCGAGCCACCTGCACTTCGACTGGTTCGAAGAGGGGCCCGCGCCGATTCCGACCACGGCGACG
>DASUTR010000150.1:0-3730 GCA_036374535.1 Polyangiaceae bacterium | reverse complement strand
CCTCGCCGTTCTTTCCCACGAGGTACTTGCCGAAGTTCCACTTCGGAAGCTCGCCGGCCGCCTTGCCGAGCGCGTCGTAGACGGGCGACTGCTCTTTTCCCGCTTTCGTCACGACCTTCTCGAACATCGGAAAGGTGACTTTGTAACGCGTGTCGCAAAACTCGCGGATCTCCTGCGCGGTTCCGGGCTCCTGGCGGCCGAAATCGTTGCTGGGAAAGCCGAGCACCGAGAAGCCGCGGGGCGCGTATTTCTGGTGGATGCGCTCGAGCCCCGCGTACTGGGGCGTGTAGCCGCAGGCGCTCGCGACGTTCACGATGAGGGTCACCTTGCCGGAAAAGTCGGCGAGCGACGATTCTCCGCCCTCGAGCGTACGGGCATCGAGCGAATACACGTTCACAGTCGCACCTCCACGTGTTGTTGGCGCCGGAGGCCGTCGAGCCACGTCCGGCGGGCCTGCGTCATCTTGTCGAGGTAGACGCGCTGCGCGAGCTCGTTCTTCGCTTCCTCGTAGTCGGGCAGCTGCGACTCCTCGCGATGGAGGAGCTTCACGACCGCGTAACCGCCGGGCACCTGCAGAGGGCCGGCGACGTGTCCGACCTCGAGCCCCGCGAAGACACGCCGAAAGACGGGGGGAGTCTCGAGGAGCTGCGAGTACGGCAAGACGCCGCCGGAGCTCTTCGTCGAGGGGTCGTCGGAATGAACCGCGGCGAGCGCCGCGAAATCCCCACGCTCGGCGTCGCGGGCGATGCGCTCGGCGAGCGCGCGGCGTGCCCGTGCTTCCGGCGCCGAGATCCCCGCGGGCGCCGCAACGACGATCCACGCGGCGCGATACGAGAGCTTTTCGCGCTCTTCGATCACGATGGCGCGGTACGCTTTCATGAGGTCGTCGTCGGTGACGCGGATGCGACCTTGGAGGCGCACGTTGATGAGCTTCGTCTGCAAAAGCTGGCGCCGGAGCTCGTCGCGGTACGCCGATTCGTCGAGACCCGTGCGGCGCGCTTCGGCGAGGAGCTTCTCGACGCCGACGCCGTTCTGCGCGGCGACGCGCGCGAGCGCTTCTTCGACCTCACGCGGCGTCACGACGACCTTGGCTTGGATCGCCGCCTTCTGCTCGATCTCTTCGTCGACCATCTTCTGGAGCAGCCCCTTGTAGAGCTGGGAGATGGCGGCGTTCCTCTGCGCGCCCTGCGGCACCTGCTGATGAATCTGTGCGAGGAACGGCTGCGCGCGTTCACGCAAGTCGCTCAAGAGGATCGCGCGCTCACCGACGACGGCGACGATGCGTTCGACGACGGTGGCCGACGCCGGCTGGGCCCACACGAACGCGCCGAGAGCGGCGACGCCGAGCGCGAGGAGCCGGGGGTATCGAGACATCCGGGCGGGTTATAGCGTCGTCGAGCGCCGCGCGCGACGGCGACCGAAAAGCAGCAATCCGAGGCCGATTCCGGCACCTGCGAACGAGGCTCGGCCGCGGAGGGGCGCCGTGCCACACGCGCAACCGGGGTCGCCCTTCGGGGGCTTTCCGAGCCCTCCCTCGTCGTCGTCGCCGCCGGGGGTCGAGCCGCCGCTGCCGGAGATGACGACGCCGGCCGAGCCGCCGCCGTTGGCACTACCGCCCTGAATCACCGCGCCGCCGCTGCCGCCGCGCGACGCGCCTCCGGAACCCGACGTTCCACCCGTTCCCGTCGGCACGCCGCACATGCCGTTCGCGCACGAGGCCCCGCCGGGGCACACGGCCGGCTCGCAGACGTCGACGCACGCGCCGGCGACGCACGTCTCGCCCGGGGGACAGCTCACGTCCTCGCAGTCCGGTTCGACGCACACGCCGTCGGGGCCGCACTCTTTGCCGGCGGGACATCCGGTGCACGAGCACAGGCCGACGCAGACGCCCCGATCGCAGACCGACCCGGCCGGGCACTCGACGCCCGCGCACGCGGCGATGCAACGCCCGTCGATGCAGTCCTGCCCTACCGGACAGACGATGCCGCTGCACGAATCGATGCACTCGCCCCCGCGGCAAACCTGCCCGGCGGGGCATTCGATGCCGGCGCAGCTCGGGTCGACGCAGTAGCCGTTGTCGCACGTGAGACCCGGCGGGCACTGGAACTCGCCGGTGTCGCAGCGACCCACGCAAGTCCCGCGAAGACAGATCTGATTTTCCTCGCAGAGGTCGCCGTCGTCGATGGCGCCGTTGCAGTCGTTGTCCACGTCGTCGCAAACCTCGGGCTTTTCCTCGACGATTTGCTTGCAAATGGGCGGACCGCCGCTCACCGTCCGACACTCCGTGAGCCCCGCGGCGCAGCGGCCCACCTTCCCTTCGATGATGCAGGGCAGCCCGCCGCCCGCGCAGCTGATGCCGTGCAGGCGAAACACCTTGTCGTTGAAGTCGCCGTCGTTTCCCTGCCAGGTCGTCTCGTTCGCGCCTTCCCAATCCTCGAAAGCGAGATAGTAGGTGCTCGTATCGACGGTCGAGCGGTACACGAGCGCCATCTTCCAGTGATCCGGCATCGTGCAGCCCGAGCACAGGGCGTTGCGCCGGTACTCCGAGTAGTAGACGATCTGCGGGCCCCGCCCGTCGTTGAAATCCTTCATCAGCGCGAAGCCGATGAAGCCGCCGACGTACGCCGGGTCGGAGCGGATGTCCTCGGCGTTGATCACCGTGTTCAGCGGCGTGCCGGGCGGGACGATCACGTGTGCCTCGGCGAGCGGAATCGCCGCGGTATCACTCGCCGGGACGTTGTACCAAGCGATACCGGCGAGCGCCTGGCTCTGGCTCAAGACGAGCGTCGCGTCGAAATCGCACAACGGCGAAAACGTGCCGGGCTCGGCCGCCGCGTCGGCGACGGCGTCGATGGTCTCGTTGATGCCGGCGAAGTACGACTGCAGCGTCGTCTCCGTGGACGTCGTGGCCGGCGGAGCGGGCACCTCGACGCCGTTCGGTTCGACGACCTGCGCGTTCGCGACGGACGCGACGAAGAGTCCCGATAGGGCGAGGAAAGAAATGAAAAAACGCGGGTTCGGCCGTCGAAAACCGGCGCGACTCTGCGAACTCGTGCTCGGTACCTTCGGCATGAGAACGGGCACAATTTAGCAGATTGGCCGTGGTCTCAAAGGCCGCTTCGACGAGCAGAAGTGCGCGCCTGGCAGCGTTTCTGCCGGCCTCACGCCAGAGAGCAGAAATGCAAATAGCGACTAAGGGCCGGGTGCTCAGCGCTTCATGTGGTCGCGGTCGGCCGTCGTGACGAAGGTCGTCCGCGGCCAGTGGCGGTAGTAGCCGGCGACGAGCACGGGGGCGCCGTCGTTCTTGTCGACATCGTCGTTCAGCTTGCCGATCACGCGAACGAGGGCGCCGGGGCGCAAGCTGCTCTTGCCGAGATCGTCCTCGGGCCGGAGCTTCGCGATGGCGTGGACGACGGCGAAGTCGTGCTCGCTCACCGTCACGCGGCACGTGACGTCGTCGGCGGTATCGCAAAGGTTCCGCTGCGAGAGCGTGCGCACGCCGAGCGTGAGGTACGCGGAACCTCCGGGCGCCTGCGAGCGTTCCTTGACGATTCCGAATACGCTGATGCGCTGCTTCTTCCACGTCTCGGGCTCGCGCTCGATCATGACGGGGTCGTACTCTTTGGCGCCGTCGGCGTGATCCTCCTCTTCCGACAGCGGCTCGTAGGTGCGGCTGTAGCCATAGGGACCCCCCGAGCCGCACGCGCCGAGGAGCGCCGCCGTGACGAGC
>DASUTR010000149.1:0-6027 GCA_036374535.1 Polyangiaceae bacterium | reverse complement strand
CTCTGGCGGTACGACCTCTGGCGGTCTGGGAGGGTCCGGCGGACAGGCCGCTGGGGGTGGACAGAGCGGCGCCGGGCAGGCGGGTGCCGGACAGAGCGGCGCCGGGCAGACGGGTGGCGGGCAGAGCGGCGCCGGCAACGGGGGCCGCAGCGGTGGCGCGGGCGGCGGGCAGAGCGGCGGCGGCGGTCGCAACGGTGGTGGAGCGGGCAGCGGGGCAGCGGCCGGTAGCGGAGGCGCCGCCGACCGAAGTCCCGGATGCGGCTCGGCGAGCCCGCTCGCGAGCGGGAATTTCACGGAGACCATCGACGGAACGACTCGCAGGTACGTCATCGACGTTCCGACCAACTACAACGCGAGCACCACCTATCGATTGATCTTCGTTTGGCACCCCCTCGGCGGGACGGCGAGCCAGGTCGTCAACGGCGGATACAACGGGCTCAAGGCGCTCGCGAACAACACGGCGGTGTTCGTGGCCGCCGACGGCCTGAACGGAAGCAACAACGAGGCAAGCGGCAACGGATGGTGGAACGTCAATGACCGCGACATGAAGTTTCTCACCGCCATGCTTCAACGGATCCAAGGCGGTCTGTGCATCGACCGTTCGCGGATCTTTTCCACGGGGTTCAGCTTCGGCGGGATGATGTCCTATACCGTCGGTTACGAGTTCGACGTCTTTCGGGCCATCGCCCCGTGTTCCGGCGATCTCCAGGTCATTCCGCACGACGAAACCTACACCGAGCCGCTCCCGATCATGGCGTTTCACGGGAACAACGACACGTTCGTGACCACCGCTCGCGGGCGCGCCGCTCGGGACAAGTACATCGCGCGCAACCGCTGCGGGACGCAGACGATGTCCGTGAGTCCGAGCCCTTGCGTTCAGTATCAGGGATGCGCCGCCCCCACCATTTGGTGCGAATTCTCCGGCGGCCACAACACGTGGTCGGAGCAGCCGCAAGCGATCTGGCGATTCTTCTCGCAGTACTGACCCGAGACGCTCCGTGACCCGCGAAAATCGACGGCGAACCGCGGCGCCTGGCTGCGCAAATCTCCCCGGTCTGTCTACCTTCACCTACGAATCGACCGAAGTTCAGAGTGGTAAATTTGGTCGCCATCGTAATACGGGAACGCTGCCGACACTGACGGCAGAATGGATCGGATCGGCGATGACCTATCGGGTTTCTCCGTTCGGTACGATCCGGTCGATGGTCGAACCGAGGTCACTTGCTGGGGTTTCTGGAACGTCGACATCGCGACGAACTTTGCCGTCAAGTTGATGGCTATCCTTCGAGAGCGACCGGAGGGCAAGCAGCTCCTGCTCGATCTCCGCAACCTCAAACCGATGCGCGATGAGGGCCAGAAAGCCTTCGCCAAGTTGGTTCGAGCTCTACCGTCCCTGGGCATCCTCCGCACGCATATCGTGACGACGAGCTCGCTCATGAAAATGCAACTCGTGCGCATCGTGACCGAGACGGGCATGGGCGCCGGCATCCATTGGATCAACTCCACCAACGTCCTCTCGAGAGATTCCTGAGGGGCAACGAGGAGAAAACACGATGACGACTGAGGAAGAAGTTTGCGCGGCCGTAATGGTCTTCTACGACGGGCTCGACGACATGACGACGGGCAAAGGCATCGATCGCATCAAGCAGGCTTGGGACCATGGCGAGCGCGTCACCGCAGGTCATCCGAGCGGCGAATGGTCGCAAGGCTGGGACGAGATCGTCGTGGGGTTCGAGATCTTCGCGGGCATCGGCCGTCCCGATCGCGGCGGCAGCTCCGTACGCAGCCTGAAAGCGCACGTGTACGGGGACATCGCCTACACGACGTGCCTGTTCACCGTGGCGCCGGCTTTCGGAGGCGAGACGCTCGCGTGCACCAACGTGCTTCGTCGTGTCGACGGGCTTTGGAAGATCGTTCATCACCACGCCGACAAGGCTCCGAAGCTCGGCGCCGCCGCGGAGAAATTCGCCCGCGAAGGTTAGGGACGCGGCCGCTAGTGTCGCCGGCGCTCGGGGTCAGTGACACACGAACTCGCATACCCCGTTGACGCAGGCCGCAGCCAGGCACGTGTCCCCGGGACAGTCGCCACACGAAGGGGGCGGCGGCGGACAGTCGCTCGTGCCGTCGCACTGCTCCCCGCAACGCCCTGGCTCAGGTTCGCACTCCCCTTTCCAATTGCAGAAGTGCAGAACCTCGGGCGGGGGACAGTCCGGAAAGGTGCATGGATTACAGGACGCGCCGCAGGCGAGATTGGCGCAAGGGAGGACGCCCGGACACCCTCCCGACCAACCGACGGTACATTCTCCCTCGTAGCAGACGGGCAGCGGGCAAGACTCCGCGCCATCCGCGCAGGTCCCGCATTGGAGAGGCGGCACGGGACACTCCGAATCCCCCTGGCACTCGGGGCACTGGACCGACCCTGGCAGGCAAACTCCTCTCACACACTGGTACCCCGCACAGCGCAGCGAGCCGTCCGGGCAGGGCGTACAGGGCGCGCCCATGACCGGGCAATCTTTGAACGAAGAGCACTCCGGCGGCTCGCCGCCGCTACCCGAAACACCGCCGCTGCTCGAACCGCTACCCGAAACGCCGCCGCTCGCCGAGCCGCCGTTCGATGCGCCTCCAGTCGCGGTCTCGCCGCCTTTCCCGGCAGCGGGTTCGCCGTCACCTTGCGAGCGCGTGGAGTACCCGCCGCACGCGCTCGCCAGAATGAACACCGCGCCGAGCGCGAAGACCTGCCTCGTCACACGAGCAGTTTACTACGACCCGGCAGACGCGTCTGTCGCGCAACCTCCTCCTTCGCGTGACGTTCTGACTCGAGCTCCACGACGCGTAGCCGATGTCGACAGCCGTCGCGCCGACTCCCATGGCCGCCGAACCCGACGCGTCCTCGGCTGAATGGCAGGAGAGCGCTTCGGGCTATCATCCGACCGATGCCGCCCTTTCACGTCGTTTTCCTCGCCGCAACGCTGTCTCTATTAGCGGCACCTGCATGCCGGCGCTCCGTCGAGCTCGAGCGCGCGCGCCCCATGGACAAGGGATTGGCGGCGCCCTCGACCTCCGCGCTGCCCGTCCCGGCACCCGTTCCTCCGCTTTCGTCCGCCGGCCTCATCGAAGACGAGCGCAACACCATCGCCGTGTTTCGCGAGACCGCAGCGTCCGCGGTTTTCGTCACGCAGAAGCAGGTCGTGCTCGACTACTGGGCGGGCAGAGCCGTGGAGGTGCCAGCCGGGTCGGGCTCCGGGTTCGTGTGGGACGGCCTCGGTCACATCGTGACGAACTTTCACGTCATCCAGAACGCGCGGAGCCTCACGGTCACGCTGCAGGATCAATCGACGCACGAAGCCGTCGTGCGCGGTGTCGAGCCGCGCAAGGACATCGCCGTGCTGAAGATCGAAACGCCGCCGAACAAGCTCAAGCCCATCGCGCAGCGGGACATGAAGCAGGCGCGTCTCGAAGTGGGCCAAAAAGCAATCGCCATCGGCAACCCCTTCGGGCTCGATCACACGCTCACGGTCGGTGTCGTCAGCGCGCTCGGGCGCTCGGTGGACGGCGTCGGTGGCGTGACGATTCGCGACATGGTGCAGACCGACGCCGCCATCAATCCCGGCAACTCCGGCGGACCGTTGCTCGACTCGGCGGGACGTCTAATCGGTATGAACACCGTCATCTACTCGAAGAGCGGCTCTTCGGCGGGAGTTGGCTTTGCGGTCCCGGCGAGCACGATCCAGCGCGTCGTTCCGCAGATCATTCGCACCGGCCGCGCCGAAGAGCTCGGCATCGGCATTCGCATCGACACGGAGCAGGGCCTCGAACGCCGCATCGGAGTCCGCGGCGTCATCGTGCTCGGTGTCGAGCCCGGCAGCTCCGCGGAAAAGGCCGGACTCAAGGGTCTCACGCGAACGCGGCTCGGTGTCGTTCTCGGCGACATCATCGTGGCCGTCGACCAGCAACGCGTCGACAATTACGACGACCTTTACAATGCGTTCGACACCCGTCAGGCGGGCGACCGCGTCAAATTGAGCGTGCGGCGCGACAATCGAATCGTCGACGTGGAGGCGGAGCTCACTGCCGTGCCCTGACGAAAGTCGCACCGTAAGCGAACCACGATTGGAATATTGCAGCGTACGTGGCTCCCTTGCGTCCTTTTGTTGAACCAGAATCGCGCGCTCCCGGAAACTGCGGGCAGAAAGGCGTATGCAAACGGCATGAAGACTTTCCCCCTTGCCCCCGTGTTGGCAAGCTCGCTCGGTCTCGCGTTCGCGGCGTGCGGCAGCTCAGGCGACGGAACGAAGGGCACGGGCGGAACCGCAGGAAGCGTCTCCGGATCGGCGGGAACCGGAGCGGGCTCGGGAGGCTCCGCGCAAGGGGGCGCGAACAGCGGCGGCGGCGTGAGCTCCGGCGGGACGCAACCGAGCACGGGCGGCGCCAGCACCGGCGGCGCCAGCACCGGCGGCGCTAGCACCGGCGGCGCGGCGGGTTCGGCCGCGGGCGCTAGCGGCGCAGCGGGCGCTGCTGGAACGGGTGCCGCAACGGGCGGAGCCGCCGGAACGGGCAGCGGGGGCACGTGCACGATGGGCGCTTGGCCCGCGGCGGACCCCGCCGTCGCCGGTCCTTTTGCGACGATCACCGAGACGAACGTCGGCCCGACGGCTGGTGAAGGAGCCGACGGTGGACCGCCCGTCGCCTTCACGATGTTTCGCCCGATGGACCTCGCTGCGACGAATCTTTGCCATCCCGTCGTGACGTGGGGCAACGGCACGGGCTCCACGCCGAACCTCTACGGCGTGTTCCTGCGCCACCTCGCATCGCACGGCTTCGTCGTCATCGCCTCCAACAGCACGAACGTCGCGCGCGGGACGCCGCCACCGATGGTCGCGGGCGTGACCTGGGTTCTCGAGCAGAACGACGACCCGACGAGCCCGCTCTACCGCCGCATCGACACGGCTCACGTCGGCGCGACCGGCCACTCCCAAGGCGGCTTCGCGACCTCGACCGCGGCCGGCGACAGTCACATCACGACCATGGCTCCGCTGTGCGGCGCCGGCCAACAGCGAAACCTGCACGGCCCGGCGTTCTTCTTCTGCGGCGGACAAGACATGGTCGCCACTTGCTCGGGCATTCAAAACACGTTCAACGCGGTCACCTCTCAGCCCGCGATGTTTGCGAACTACCTCTCGGCCGATCACGCGGACTGGATAACGTTCCGCGGCTCGACACTGAGCCCCGCCGAAACGACGATTACGGCGTGGATGCGGGTCCAGCTCATGGGGGACACCGCGCTCCGATCCTGGTTCTACGGAGCGTCCTGCAAGCTCTGCATGGATCCCGCGTGGGAGGTCCTGCAGAAGGACATGGACCAGTAGCCGCTCACCGTCTCCCGCTCGGCGGAAAGCGATGCGCGCGGGCCGGAGCTCCGGACAGGCGCGACTGCAAACGCGCGTCAGACCGTCGCGATCTTCTGCGCGACTTGATCGAGCTGGACGGTGCTCGTAAAGCCAATCGTGAAAGCATCGATGCAGTCGAGCCCGACAGCGTGTCCGATGGCCATGTCGAGCTGGGAAGCAAGCCGACCTTCACCGAGAATCTTCATACCGATGACACCCTTGCCGGCGGCCTTCATGCGCGTCAGCACGGAGATGACCGTCGCCGGATCGGCGTCCATCGCGATGCCCATGGGGTTGATGCGAGCAAGGTCGACGTCGACCCACGGCGTGACCGCCGCGAGCTCGAGCGCCTCTAGCGTGTGACAGGAAACACCGTGCGCCCGAATCGCACCGCTCTGCTTCGCACGCGAAAGAGCATCCATGGCGCCCTCGCACTGCGTCGTCCACGTGGCGCTCTGCTTGTTGTGAAGGAGGACGATGTCGATCACGTCCACACCGAGCTCTTCCCGGAACCGCGCCAGGTCCGCCTCGACTTCCTCCGCGGTTTCGCCGGCGGTCTTCGTGAGCAAGGTGACGTTCCTTCGTCCGACCTGCCGAATCGCGTCGGCCATCAGTCGATGAGCGCCGTAGGCGTCCGCGG
>DASUTR010000148.1:0-4617 GCA_036374535.1 Polyangiaceae bacterium | reverse complement strand
AGGTCCTCCGCGACAAGCTGAAGAAGCTCACCGAGCTCGGACTCAAGGTGGAGATTCGCCGGAACCGCATGGTGATCCGTCTGCCGGGCGACGTGCTTTTCGCGTCCGGCAACGACAAGCTCCAGCCCGATGGCAAGGCCGTGCTCGACGCCGTTGCCGAGGTGATTCGCAACGACAAGCAGCTCTCCGCTCGCTACTTCCAGGTCGCCGGTCACACCGACAACAAGCCCCTCAAGGGGGGCCGTTTCGGCGACAACTGGGGCCTTTCGACGATGCGGGCCCGCGAGGTGCTCGTCTACCTCATCAACCCGCTCGATACGAAGCCTCCCGCCCCGAACGCCAAGGACACGAGCAAGGGCGGGGGCGGGCTCACGGCCGAGCGCCTTCACGCGGCCGGCTACGGCGAAACGGACCCCGTCGCCATGAACGATACCGACGAGGGGCGAAAGCAGAATCGGCGCGTGGAGCTCGTCCTGCTGCCGGACGTCGAGGAAATGCTAGATTTGCGTTCCCTCCTGTGACACCCGCGCGGCCGAGCCCACAATGACTGAAACTCCGGCCGGCGGCCCGACGTAGATATCCTCGTGGCAGTCTGCCTAGCTGGCGCACCCCATTGGTCAGATGTAGCTATCGCGGGCGTGGATATGCCTGCCCGCCCGGCTTCCGGCTCCGTCGAGGAGCTCATGGAGCAGTACGTCGACGGCAGCGCCGCGGCCTTCGAGGAGTTGTACAAACGCGTCTCACCGAGCCTGCTCGGGTACTTGCTCCGGCTGACGCGCAACCGCGAGCGCGCGGAGGATCTCTTGCAGGTCACGTTCGCGAAGATCCATCGCGCGCGGGGAAGCTTCTTGCGCGGGGCGCCCGTAATGCCCTGGGTGCACGCGATTGCCAGACGCTCCTTCCTCGACGAGCGCCGAGCTGCGAGCTCGCGTAACGAGGATCTCAGCGCCGACGGCACGCTGCCCGAGCCCCGCCAGGAACCGGATCGCGTTCCGAGCGATCTCTCCGAAGCGCTGGAGCGCGCGCTCGACGCGCTGCCCGAAGCGTATCGCGAGGCAATCCAGCTCACGAAGATTTCCGGGCTCAGCATCGCCGAGGCCGCGTCCGTTCTCGGCACGACGGAAACGGCCGTGAAGCTTCGTATTCACCGTGGCTACACGCAGCTTCGCAAAGAGCTCGAAGGGTTCTCGAGGAGCGCATGACGGCTTCTGATCGACCGGTCGCCGATCCCTCGGGTGATCTCGACGCCCTCTTTCAGAGCCGTGCTCCGGTCGAACCTCCGAAAGCCGTCAGCGACGCCATCTGCCGGCATTGCACGAAGAGCTTGCATCCCGGGCGAGGAGCGAGCGCCGAGAAGCGGGTTTTACTCTCGCTCTTGATCTCGGGCGGGTTGACCGGACTTCTCATCGGATTCGGTGTGGTTAGGGGCTCGGCGGGGGCGACGCTGTCCTCGGCGCTCTACGGAGCGGCAGGTTGGGCGCTGATTCAGGCGTTCGTGCTCGTCGTCGGGCTCGCGCGCCCGCCGGGACGGAAACCGGCGCGGGCCGTCCGGCTCGTCATGGCAGTCGTCGTTCCGATTCTTTTCCTCGGCTACCTCGCGCTGACCGCGTCGGGGCGGCTACCGTTCGAAACGTTCTCGCAGGGTGCGACCGCGTCACACGCGGTTGGCTGCGGTCTCGTGAGCCTGTTTCTCGGTGCGCTCGTCTCGGGCGGCGTCCTTCTCTTGTGGCGCGGGACGGATCCGCTCACGCCCGGGCTCTCGGGCGCGCTCGTCGGGTTGGTGGGAGGTCTTGGTGGGGCGGTCGCCATCGGCATCGCGTGCCCGAGTCACGAAGCGTGGCACCTCGGGTTCTCGCACGGGCTCGGCGTCGTGGCGCTCGTGTTTCTCGGGGGTGCGGTCGGCCGCCGACTCCTCTGCCCGTGAAGATCTTCTCGTCGCGCTACTTCGACTACGTCATCTGGGCCGGGCTCGGTGTGGGGCTGCTCTATTTCATGCACGCCCGCGCGTCGGGGCCGGAAGAGGGCTCGACGGCCGCGCCGTTCGAGCTCGACCTCGCCCATGGCGCCGGAAAGTTCAAGCTCGCCGACCAGCGCGGCAAGCCCGTCGTGATGGAGGTGTTCGCGAGCTGGTGCGGCGCCTGCAAACGAGCGACACCCGGTCTCGCCGAGGCGTATCGAGAGCACGGCGACAAGGCGACGTTCATCGCCGTGAGCGTCGACGACCGCCGCGAGGACGCGCTTGCCGCGAAGAACGGATGGGGCATTCCGTTCGACGTCGCCCACGACGACGGCAGTGTTTCGCGCGGCTACAAGGTGTCGCGCTTGCCCACGGTGATCGTCATCGGCGGCGACGGCATCGTGCGCCACGTGACCACGGGCGGCGCGTCACCGGGTGAGATCGGGCGCTGGATCGGGAAGTAGGCAATCGAGCGGCGTCGCCCGTTCGCTTGCGGCACGGCTCAAGGAAATAGGTTCGCGATGGCGATCGAGCCGCAGGGATTGCCCTCAATCGTGACAGGGATGGTTGTGTTCACCGGCAGCACCTGTTGCTGGGCAGAGGGGCTGTCGGGGTGGTCGGCGACGGGAGCGCGGTGGATCTCGACGCAGCGGGCCTCCACGTTGACGATCCAATACTCGGCGATGCCGGCGGCAGCGTACGTTCGAGCCTTCAGTCGGTCCGTTGCCAGCGTGGTGTCGGACACTTCGATGACCACGGCAACGTCACCCGCGTGCGGGTGCCGATCGCGGCAATCGGCGCGCGCTCCGCGAACAATCGTCAGATCCGGCTCGGGTTCGCTGAAAGACAGCGTGATAGGCGCCTGATTGCGCACGTGCCATCCCGCTGGAAGAATCATGCGAATCGAGTCTTCGAGCTGACCGACGCAGTACTCGTGTTCGGGCCCCTTCGCCATCTTCCTCACCACCCATCCCTCGATGAGCTCTAGCCGATCGTCCTCGTTGAACGCCCCCGACTCGATCATGCGGTGGTACTGCTCCACCGAGAATTGCGCGATCGGGAAGGGGGGAACAGCGACGGCCACGTTCAGAGTGTACCCGACGGTCGCGCGACCGCCATGCTCCTCTTGAGGCGGGGCATCGGGTGCGCTGGCGCCCGGGCTTTCGCGTGCGCTCGTGCGGTTGGTGGGGTCTCGGTGGGACGGTCACCATCGGCATCGCGTGTCCAGTTCACGAAGGGGAGTAGCGAGTCGAGTCGAGAGCTCATGGGACGTTGCGTCGGCCGCGCTTGTCTTCCGGATTTCCTAACCCGGCACGGCCCAGCAACGCCTTCATCGTGGCCGGCGGGAAGTTGCCCTGAGCTGCATAGTCTTCCCAAATGGAGCGAGCCGTGGTGTGGGCGAGATCCCTCGAGCGTTCTTCAGCGGCCCAATCGAAGAGGTCGTCGGCACTCACGCCCGCTCTCCAGCGCGGCCGCAAGCTCTGCGATGCCGCAATTCGCGCGTGCGAGGCAGAGACGTTGGAGGAATTCCGTCATCGCGAACGCTTGCGCGTAGAAGATCTCCGCAGCATGCTCGGGCTGCGTTGACGGGAACGTCGTGATCATCTGTTCGCCGCGGATCGGATTTTACGCCACGTTTGATAGTAGTCCCGGGGCCCGTCTGCGGCGAACATCATTGCCGCGCCCTCCTGGAACCAAACGGGCGCGCCAATGCCATTGCTCACGAGGACGTGGTGCACGTATTCGTGTCGAAGGCTGCGCGCGAGCTCGGAGTCCCCTCCGGCGACCACGGCGAGATGGATGGCGCCATCGTAGTAGGCAACGGCCCTGGGCCAGTACACGCGAACTCTCGGAGCGCTCTTGCGCTCGGGTAGACGTAGATGACGGGCGGGTCGGACGTGAGACCCACGTGCTTCGTCGCGAGTTCGTGGATTCGTTCGATGCGGTGTCGGATCGAGTCGACGGAGTCGGGCGACACGTCGGGGTGTGCGTACAACGTGGTTCTCCAAGCCGGCTTGGGGATGAACTTCGCCAGGTAATGAGCGCGAAGGACTGGCCTGGGATCGACCGCGCCGGCGCACATCCCCGGCGCTGCCAAGGCACGTCCGACTGGCCCGACGCACGGAGCTTCGAGACCGGAGACGGAAGGTCCGCTCGTGCGGTTGCTGCCGGTTTGGTATCGCGACCGCGTGCCTTCGAATCCAGTGGGTGCTCGCGGAATCTCGAGTGTTCCGGTCGCGCGCGTCGAACTCAGCGCTAGCGCTCTGCTTCGTCGTCGCTGTCGTGCGTCCGCGAACAACGACGACGACGATGAGCGCGAGGAGGACCGCGAGCGCCAGAATGCTCCGGCTGGAAACTTTCCACCTTCCGCTGGGAGCCATCTCCGGACTCTCGATCTTGGTAGCCCGAGTGGAGCTCGGACCGGCCGGTTCGAGCCCTGTCGAGGGATCGCGCACGACGCGACGCCATGACGATTCAACGACGAGAAAACTCTCCGTGGCTTGTGCGCGAGAAATGCGTGGCGCTCGCGTGCCTGCGGCGTGATCACGAAGAGCATTCGATGCTCGTTCTGTGTCGTCTTCATGGCGCGTGCTCGGCACACAAAAAGACGACGGGGCGGCACTGAGGCCGCCCCGTCGTTCCATGGGACGTAGGTTTCG
>DASUTR010000147.1:0-3455 GCA_036374535.1 Polyangiaceae bacterium | reverse complement strand
GTGATCGCGTCGAACTCGAGCGTAAAGAGCGCGCCGGAGTCCGGCGACACGAACGAGACGATCACGGCCATGTCAGTCGTCCTCCCCGTAGTTCTGAGTCGAGAACTCTTCGCCCACCGACGCCTTGGTTTGCCCGAGAGCGATCGCCATTGCCTCGGCTACCGCTTCGGAGAGCTGCTCTGGCGTGGCGAACGCCTTGTCGACGTTCACGCGCACCTGGACTCCGGCCATGTTCGAGGCGAGCGCTTGCGCCGGCGACGGTGCGCCGACCGTCTGCGCCGGCACGATGCCGTCGGCGACATCTTGCGCCGTGGGGAGGATCTCGCCGCGCCCGACGGCCGTGCGGCGGAGGCTGAGGTACTCCTCGGTCGTGCCGCCCGACGCGCCGAACGCGGCGGTGTCGCCGGCGGCGGCGAGCCGGTAGCGCTTGTCGAGGCGTTGCTGCTTCGCGTCTTGCGCGCCGTTCCACGACTGAGAGAAGCGACCGATCGCCGCTTGCGTGCGGCCGGGCGTGAAAAGATTGCCGGTCGTGAGGTCCTTCAGTGCCGCGAACGCGATGTCTGGCGCGCCGGCAAAAACCGATCCTAGACGGTCCATCCCGAACGCCGGGTCGGTGCCGGGTACGAGCCCCTTCGCGAAGTCGCCGAGCACCGAGGGCTTGCCTTCCTGAGTCGCGCGGATATCGTCGAACGCAAGGAGCGATGCCCCCAGCGCGCCGAGCCCCGCCGCGAGCGCGGGCGACGCGGCGATGAACGCCCCAGCGACGCCCATGGCCGCGACGCCGAGGTACTCGAACGCCGACTCGAGGCCGCGGGTCTGGACCACGAAGCGTTTCATGATCGGGATGCCGTCGCTCTTCATAAGCAGCGCCCATTCCTTGACGCGCGGAACAAGGGATTCGCCGAGTTCCGTGGTCATCTCGTCCCATTGAGCGTGCAGCGCGCGTTGGATGTTCGCCAACTCGTGCGCAGTCCTAACGGCGTCGCCTTGAGCAAGCGTCGAATCCATCAAAACTTTCTCGAACCGCAGCATCGTCTTCTCGGGCTGCGTGAGCTGGTTGTAGGCTTTCGGAATACCTTTGCTCTTCGCCAACGCCTCGAGTGACGCGTCAGACAGATCGATTCCTACTTTTCGCACTGCTTCGGTTTCGCCAGCAATACCGGAGAAAAGTCGATCCTGCGCCTCTTTGTCCGTTTTTACGTTGTACAGGCTCGCTAGATCGGGTGCGAGTTGCGAGAGCTGCTGAGACATGCCGCCGATGTCGGCACCTGTACCTCGGAGCTGCGGCGTGAGGAAGGCACCGAACGCGCCGACGCTTTTTCGCATCGCGTATTTAGACCGCCCCATTGCGGCTGCTGTTTGATCCGCGGTGCCGCGGACCGAATCGGTACCTTGACCGTAGACCACACCTAGGAGCGAGTCAGTCTCACGTGCGTCCGAGCCGCGCTGCACGGCGTTCCACCCCGCGTAGCCCACGCCCGCGGCGGCGGCAAGCGTAGCGAGGCCGAAGTCTGCCACCGCGCTCCTGGACTCTTGCGAGCGCCGCTGGGCGCGCCGACGCATCGCCCCGGACTGACGAGCTCGGTTAGCCGACTCGCGGGCCTCGACCCGCGCGGCGTTCGCGCGGATGCGAGCGGCCTCGCGCTCGGCGCGTTCGCGCTGGGCGTCGCCGAACGCCGAACCGCGCGCGGCGATGTCGAAGCCGGCGTTGAGCATCCCGCTCTCGGGCATTCGGCGGCGCTGTGCGGCGGCGGCCACGGGCGCCGCGCGACGGAACACGCCGGTCCGGCGGGCCTCCATCAACGACTGTTGCCGCTCAGCGGCGGGGCTCGCGCGGCGGAAGACGCCCGTCTTCCGGGCTTCCATCAGCGACGCCTGGCGCTCGGGGGCCACTCGCCGCCAGACACCCGTCTTCCGGGCCTCCATGAGCGACTGCTTCTCGACTTTGGCGATCTTCTTCTTGACCTTCAGCTGCTTCTCGAAGGCTTTTGTGGTCGCGTCGATCTCGCGTCGCGCGCGTGCGGGGCGGCCGGCGGCGCCCGCCCCCGTGCCCGCGCCGCCGGTACCGAGGGCGTTGAGGGCCGTCTTATCGAGACGACGGAGCTGGGCGTTTAGCGCCGCGATCTTCTTGGCAGCGCCTTTGAGCGCCGAGTCGTCGACCTCGACCTTCCACTGAACCGTGATTTCGCGTAGAGTCGTCAAGGTGTCGCTATCTTAGCGCGTTCGCGCGCCACGAGAGGGCCTCGGGAGCCGGTTGACCATTCGTGCTCGGGTCTCGGCGCGTAACTCCTTGATATCTAACGCCGTGAGGACTTGCTCGAAACTCCATCCCCATAAAATCTCGTTGGGGTTCGTGACGACGTTGTCGTGGTCGTCGAGTACGAGCTGCCACAAATCCGGGTCGACGTCGGCTACGCGCGGGTCAACTCGGCTTGCTTTTCCGCAATCTGCCGCCGCATGACGCTTGCTCCGGCGGTCAACTTTTTTTTCGCGTTGCCGAAGTTGTACTCGATGCACGCATCGAGCCACTCCATAGCGAGGTCGATGCGACCGGTGAACACCTTGTCGCGGTTGATCTCGGTGTTGAGAGGCAGCTCGCGGTCGGCGTCGAGGACGGCCACCGAGACCGAGCCGAACAGATCGTTGATGAAAGCGACGTCGGCCTCGGAGAGCACGTCGTTCACGATCGCGAAGAACGTGGTGCCCATCGCCGCGGTCACCTCGGCATTTAGGTCCATCGCGCCGGCGATCTTGAAGAACGCGCCGCGCGCCTTCGAGTAGGGCAGCATCCCGATTCGGAAGTCCTGGCCGTCGAGCGTGACGGTTTTCGTCTCTTGGAGCAAGCTCATGTCCGGAGTATGGGCGCTCGCGGCGCGCGTGCAAGGCGTTCGAGCTTGCCGGCAACGAGACAGTAGTCTAGGCTGTCCACTATGAGAACGTGTCGGTTTCCCGAGTGCGACAAGCTACTGCGCGAGACTGCTCAGTACGATTTTTGCAGAGCGCACCGCCACAAAGATTCGCGCTACCTCTTGACGGTCGCCCGCTGGAAGGCCCTCAATAAGCCCGCAGTGGCTGCGTCGGCTAAAAAACGCAACTCCAAACCAGAAGTGCAAAAGAGACGTCGCGATCGACAGAGGGAAAGATACCGTAACGACCCCGAGTATCGAGAGAAGACTCTCCAGAGCTCTCGCGCCGCTAAGCAGAAACTGACCCCCGAGCAGAAGTACGATCGGGGACTGCGCAACACCTACGGCGTCTCCGCAGACTGGGCGCGTCGTCAGCTGGAGCACCAGGGAGGCGTCTGCTTGCTGTGCGGCGCGCCTATCGAGTGTTTTGGCCGCGGCGGAACAGCCGGCGTAGTCGACCACTGTCGCAGAACCGGAGCTATTCGCGGCATTCTGCACGGAGCCTGCAACGGAAGCCTTGGGCACTACGAGGCGGTACGTGAAAAGGCC
>DASUTR010000146.1:0-3274 GCA_036374535.1 Polyangiaceae bacterium | reverse complement strand
CAGCTCGGCAAAGAGCTGCAAAACGACTGCTTCGGCCCAGCCGGGGGCATGCACCGCCGTGCGGCCGACGCCCTCTTCGTAAGTCGCCGCGCGATGGATCTGCTCGGCGAGGGCTTCGCCGGCAGGGTAAAGATGTTCACTCACGGCATATCGAAGGTTCGCCGGGGTGAGCGCGCGCGTGCTGTAAAAGCCCATGTAGATGACGGGCTTGATATGGTTGAGCGCGGCAACGACTGCGCGCTTGTTCGGTAGTGCCGCGCTTTCGAGGTTGTTGATGACCTCGTTGCCTTGGTAGCTCGCAACCACGTCGTCGATGACGTTTTCGAGCCTTTGGATTCCAGACAACCTGGAAGGCATGCGCTATTCGGTATATACCACCGTAACGGTATCGCTGAGCCGTTCCCCCAAAAGGACGCCTCTAGGAAGAGTCACAGGGGTTTCTCGATCACCGCTCACACCGCGAGGCAAGAATGAAAGTCGTGCGATTCACGCCCTGGTTGTTCCCGTTTCTGTTCTACGCGGCGTGCAGCAGCCGGGACGACGAGAGCCACGGCGTCGGCGACAGCGGTGACGACGGCGGAGGAACCAGCAACGGCGGCTCCTCGGGCGCAGCGAACGGCGGCACGGGCAACATCATCATCCAGGGCGGGACGACCTCGACCGGCGGCACCGGCGGAACCATCCCGGCCGGCCCGTGCACCGGGCTCCGCTGCAATCAGACCACTTGCACCCAGGGCAGCTGCACCCAGATGCCTTGCGATGCCGGCACGTCCACGACCATCAGCGGCACGGTCTTCGCCCCGAACGGCACGCTGCCGATCTACAACGTCATCGTCTACGTCCCGAACGAGCCTGTTCCGGCCTTCACGCCCGGCGCAACGTGTGATCGCTGCGGGCAAAACATCCTGAACCCGGTCACGTCGACCCTCACGGACACGATGGGTCGCTTCGTGCTCCCCGACGCTCCCGTCGGCGAGAATATCCCGCTCGTCATCCAGATCGGGAAATGGCGCCGTCAGATTACGGTGTCGAACGTGCCGCGCTGCGTTGACACCGCGCTCACCGACGCCTCGCAGACCAGCCTGCCAAGCAACAAGAGCGAAGGCGACATCCCGCTCATCGCGATCACCACGGGCGGCGCGGACTCGATGGAGTGTCTCCCCCTTCGCATGGGCATCGATGCCAGCGAATTTACGACGAACACGGGAGACGGGCGCATTCACCTCTATGCCGGCACCGACTCGGGCATGAGCGTCGCCACCAAAACGCTCGATTCCGGCGAAGCGCTGGCGCACGCCGACACGCTGTGGAGCTCGTCCGCCGCCCTCGGCGCCTACGACATCACGATTCTCTCGTGCGAGGGCGATTCGGACGAGAACGAGCGACCGGCGGGAGCGCGACAAGCCCTCTACGATTACTCTTCGATCGGCGGGCGCGTCTTCAGCTCCCACTGGCATCACCGCTGGATCTCCGAAGGACCGGATCCCTTCCCCGAAACCGGGACTTGGAACGATCTGGACAACCCGGCGAACCCCGTCACCGCGACAATCAACCAGGGCTTCCCGAAGGGCATGGCGCTCGCTCAGTGGCTCGTCAACGTGGGAGCTTCCACCGCGGTCGGCCAGATGCAGGTGCTCGAAGCGCGCAACAACGTCCAGGCCGTCAATCCGGCGCACGCGACCGAATGGATGACGGTTCCCGCGGGAGGCGGCGGACGCGGAATGGGCTCCGGTACCGCGGTCGAATACCTCTCGTTCAACACGCCGCTCACCGCCCCCGAGGCGATGCGCTGCGGTCGCGTGGTGTACACGGACCTCCACGTCTCGAACGCGAGCGATATGGGCACGCCCGGCGATGATCCGGGCATGCCGTTCCCCGGTCACTGCGCCTCGCGCGAGCTCACGCCTCAAGAGAAGGCGGTCGTGTTCATGCTCTTCGATCTTTCGTCCTGCATTCAGGACGAAGACATGCCGCCCGAACCGCCGCGCTGAGCGCTCGCCCGGCGCGACGTCGAAACGCCTCGACTGCTGCACGAGAATTCTACAGGCGTGCTCCAGCCGGAAGCCGGCTGAGCCGCTGAGCCGAATTTTCGCTCTCTTGCTACCAAGAGATCCGAAGGCCCTACACCGCCCTCGGTTGTACGTTTGGCCCGAACGCCCGCGAGCTTTCGAGGTCTGGAGGCTAGTGCACCATGAGCTTTTCCATTCGCCGCGCCGCCCTCACGTCCATCTGCCTTGCGGCGGTCGCCGCATTGGCTCCCGTCGCGTGCAGCAGCAAGCCGCCCGCGGCCGAGTCGATCCTCGGCTGCACGTCCGATTCGGAATGCGAAAACGGCTACTGCGAGAGCGGCCTGTGTAAGGCGCGCTGCTCGCCCACGAACAACATTTGCCCCGTGGGGCAGGCGTGCAATGCCGACGGCCGCTGCGTGACGGGTGGCACGGGCGGCACGGGCTCGGGCGGCACGAGCTCGGGCGGGTCCACGGGCGGCACCGGGCTGATCATCCCCGACGACGGCGGCCGGGACGCTGACGACGGGTCGCTCGACCCCGACGCAGCCTGCGGCACCGGCAGCGCCACGGCGACGCTCACTCCCGTCAGCATGTTCGTGATGTTCGACCGCTCGGGCTCCATGATCACGGAGACGACGCCGACGCGCTGGGACAACGCCGCCGCGGCGCTCACCTCGTTCTTCCAAGACCCCGAAGCCGCCGATCTCGCCGTCGCGCTCCGCTTTTTCCCCCATGATGTGCCTGCTCCGGGCTGCACCAACAGCACCATGTCCGGCTGCGTCACCGCGGATTGCGCGCAGCCGATCGTGCCGCTCATGGCCGACCCGATGGTGCCCCTCCCCAAGCTCACCGCAGATCCGGGTCCCGTGGACGCGCACGAGGCGGCGCTCGTCGCGTCGATCACGAGCGCCCTTCCTGGTCGCATGCAACCCGGTGGCACGCCCACCCACGCGGCGCTCGAGGGCGCGCTCTCGTGGGCGACGGCATACCAGACGGCCCATCCGCGGCCCGAGCAGCAGACGGTCGTGGTGCTCGTCACGGACGGGGAACCGAACGGCTGCGGCATGAGATGCGGCGGTCAAAACGGCGATCGAGAAACCTGCACGAACGGTATCGAGATGCTCGCGGCGAACGCGCTCGCGACCTCCGAGATCCGCACCTTCGTCGTGGGCCTCACGGACGAGGCGCAGAGCCTCGCATTCCTCGACGAGCTAGCCGCCGCCGGCGGCACGAACGAAGCGTTCATCGTGCTCGACGGGCCGACC
>DASUTR010000145.1:0-5280 GCA_036374535.1 Polyangiaceae bacterium | reverse complement strand
TCCCCCCGCGTCTTCTAAGCGTCAGACGGCCGCGCCGGCAGGCTCGCGGTCTTTCGGGTCCTTGGCTCCGTGGTTTCCGCCGTTTCTTTCAGCTACTCGCAATGCCGCTCGTTCGATGTCCTCAGCGCACCAAAATGTCCGGACGAGGCGGCGCCGCCATGCCGCTTCCGATGTGGAAGCTCGTGTGAGGAGGCTGGTTGTACGTGGCGCTCTCGGCCGTGACGTTCATTCGATACTGCGGATCGTGCATCAAGGTGTAGATGCGACGCGTCGTCGGCTGCGTGGTCGTGTAGATGCGAAGCGCGTTGCCGCAGGTGAACACCACTTCTTCGCGCCAGTCGCCGAACAAGTCCGCGCTGAGATTCGGCACCGATTTCGTGCCGTTGATCGACGAACAACCCGACGCGGTGAATCCCTGACCCGCGCCGTCGTACTGGCTCACCGTGGTGCCGTTCAAGAGCTCGCGGCTCTCGTCGCCGTCCCACCAGAGTAGGAAATTCGCGGCGCTCGGCGCGCTGCCGACGTTCGTGCCGGCCGATGCGCTGCTGAGCCCGAAGCCGCTGCCCCAGACCTCGGCGCCCGGATTGTTCGGCGAGATGTCGTCGGCGGCGCCTCGCGCGGGACCCTCGGCGGTGCTGTTCGGCCCCTGCCAGAGGACCTGGCAGGTGCTCACGTCGCGAACGTAGTACCCGGGGACGCCCGTTCCTTCCGTGATCTGGAAGAGCTCGAGACCCGGTCGCGAGGGGACGAGATCGCCCACGTGAATCGCGTCGCCGTGAGCGTAGAAGCTCACGGTACACACGCCTCGGCCGTCCGGGCCGATCGTCGCTCCGCCGGGCAGGATCTCTTGGCGACCGTCGCCGTTGCCGTCGGCGGCCATGACGCTGTGCACGCCTTTGCCCGCGTACGCCGAGTTGCCCTGGGCGGAAGAATCGAAGGACCACAGCAGCGACAGCTGACCGCCGCGATAGTTGTACGCGCCGAAGGTCATGCGCGCGTAGTAGCCGCGCTGCATGACGGCGCTCGGTCGCCCGTTGGCATCCAGGAACGCCGCGGTCGCGTTGTAGCGATCCGAACGATTGCCGGTGCTGTCGCCGAAGCTGCCGCTCGAGTACGGCGCGTGATAGGCGATCGTCGCGAGCTCGGCGCCCGTGCGGCCGCTGAACACCGTCAGGTATTCGGGGCCGCCGCCCAGGATCTTGCCGGCCGAATTGCGATAGTCCGCGGAGTCGTTGTCGCTCGCCGCCGGTCCGGTGCGCAGGAAGGCGCCGGTGCCGTCGCGCGTGCCGGGAGCGGTTTTTACCGTCAACTCGGCGCTTCCGTCGCCGTCGAGATCGTAGACGAGAAACTGCGTCGTGTGCTCGCTCTCGCGAATGTTGATGCCGAGGTCGACGCGCCACATGAAGGTGCCGTCGAGCTTGTAGGCCGCAAACTTCGCTTGGCCCGTCACGCCGTCTTGGGACGGATCACGCGGTGAATTCTCCTCCTTCACGACGAGCTCGTACTGCCCGTCGCCGTCGAGATCGCCGGGCTGCGTGTCGCCGGGTCGATAGCTCGCGGGCGTCATGAGCGGGATGTTCAAGTAGTTTTGCGCCCACGTGGTCGCCGGAGCGGAGCTCGCTCGCGAGTTCGCGGAATCGCCCTGCTCGACTCCACCGACGACGGCCCGCACCGTGTACGTGGCATTCGCCGGAGCGCCGGTGTCGACGTAGTTCGTCGAGTTGGTGATGGGCGCCGCCGTCACCTTCGTGCCGCTTCGGTACACGTTGAAGCCCGTGTCCGGAGCCTCGTAGCCCATGAGCCGCCAGCTCACGAAGTTGTCGCTTCCCGACCGCACGGCGACGACGCCGCGGCACAGGTTCTCCATCTGGATCCGTCCGGTGCCGAGCGCGGGATTCACGCCACACGCGGAGCTCGGCGCGCCGCCCGAGCCGCCGGTCGCACCCGTGCCGCCGGACCCGCCGCCATTTCCGGCTGCGCCTCCGGCGCCTCCCCCCGCCGCACCGCTCGACGTGCCCCCGAGCCCCGCATTCCCGGCGCTTGCGCCACCAGTGCCCGAATCACCGGCGCTCGAGCCGCCGGCACCCGCGCCACCGGCACCCGCGCCGCCGGCACCCGCGCCGGCGCCCGAAGCGCCTCCAGCGCTCGTCCCACCCGAAATGCTGCCCGCGGTTCCGCCGGCAGCCGCTCCGGACGCGCCCGCGGCACCCGACGTCGTTCCGCCCGTCGAAACCGTTCCGCCGCTCCCGCCGTCGCCTCCGCCACCGTCTTCCGAGTCGCTCGAGCACGCGACGCCAATGGCCGCGAATGCGAGTGCGCCAGAGAAGATCTTGAGTGCTGTTCCGGGAACGATACTTCGCGTCATGGGGTCGGGCTCCTCGACGGATCTTCGCGAACGGAGTGCGGCCGCCGATCGCTCGATCGTCGTCGCGCCTACCGCTCGCGCAGATCGGCGCAGGCAAGGCCGTGCGAAAAACGCCGGACGGCGTCGTCGCGAATCACGTGCCTTACCGCAATTGCTTTCGGGTACTAGTCACGCGCGGCGGGTGTTTTCGGTCACGACCGGACGTGGTCGACGGAAAAAAAGATCCGACGAGCGCTAGGAGCGGAATGTTCGAAGGCGGCCACCGCTCACGACTCAGCCGAGTCCGCTGAGCGCGCCGCCGGCCATGTCGCGGTTGCCGACGCTGTTGATGTCGAGGCCCATGAGCCGACCGATCGAGACCAAGAGCCTTGCGTGCTGTTGGCGATCGAAGCTCAGGCTCCGCCCGGTGGTGAGCGCTCCGCGCGCGCCTCCGGCCATGACGAGCGGTACGCGCTCCATGCGGTGCGCCGTGCTGCCGAGCTCTCGGCCCCAGACCACGAGCGTGTTGTCGAGAAGCGTCCCCGTGCCTTCGTTGATCGAGTCGAGCTTCGACAGCAGATACGCGAATTGCTCGGCGTACCAGGTATCGATCTGCTGCAGCTGCGTGCGGCGATCGTTGCCGTCGTGCGACATGGAATGGTGGGCGCTCGTATGGCCGAGCCACGTATGCGTGACGTTGCTGAAGCCGTAGCTCAGCTGAAGCGACGCCACGCGCGTCACGTCGCACGCGAGCATGTGCGCGGTGATGTCCATCATTTGGCGAATCTGCGCGGGGTAGTTCGCGTTCCCTCCACCGTTGCCGCTCGAGGTCGGCGGCTGCATCGGCAGCGTGCACGAGGAGCTAGGGGGTGGGGGCGTCGTGGTCGAGGAAATTCTGCGCTCGATCGCGAGGAGCCCTTCGAGGTGCGCGTCGATCTTCGCGTAGTCCTCGGCGCCGACGCGCGTGCGCAGGCGCGAGAGGTCGTTCTTCAGGAGATCGACGACGGCGAGCTTTTCGTTGCGCGTCTGAACAGCGGCCGGATCCGGCATGGTGGGTCCACCGCCTCCCGTCGTCACTCCAGCGAACAACCGATCGAACGCGTTGCGTGGGTTCGTCTCGGGGTGGATCGGCTGCTTGTCGGCCGTGTACGTCATGCGGGTGAGGCTCGTGGGATTGCCGCACTGCACGCCGAGCGCCACCGAGCGGTAGGCCGTCTCTTGCATCGCGTCGGTGGGGGACCGCTGGTACGGCGAGTTCGCTCCGAAGCCTCGGGCGACGAGCTGGTCGATGGAGGCCGCGCTGCCCCAGCCGGTACGGTGGCCGTTGCCGCCGTCGAAATCCGCCCCGGCGTGGGGCTCGTGAAGGGTCGCGCCCGTCCAGATGCCGGCCATCCCGTACGCGTGGGCCTCCCCCGCGCCTCCGGCCGTCATCGTGAGGCCCCACGGAATCACGAGCTTCGACTTGTACGGCTCGAGCGGCGCGTGCATCGCATGCAGCGTGAACGCGGTCTCCGTGCCCTGCGGTTTCCAGTCGATCACGGTGTTGTAGTCGCGAGCTGCGGCCCCGTCCGGCGTGAAGACGAGGAGCAGGCGCTTCGGACGAAGCGCTTCCTGTCCGCTCGCGTTCAGGAGCGGTACGAGCGGTCCCACCGTTGCGCCGAGCCCGAGGCTCGAGAGCAGCGCGCGCCGTGACATTCCGAACTGTCGTCGTGAATACATGGTGATTAGTTCTCCGTGGAACGCACGTGACGGAACGCGTCGCTCTGCGCGATCTGAGCGATGAGCGCTCGAATGTTGCCCCCCGAGCCGCGGAAGCTTTCACGGATGGACAGAATCGAGCAGGCGTCGTTCTGGCTCTCCATGCGACCGAGCGAGAACCGGAACCACTGCGCGGCGACGCAGTTCTCGACTTGTTCGGAACCCGCGAGCTTGTTCGCGAGCTCGAGCGCGCCGACGAAGGGTCCGGCGAGATCCGGGCCGACTTCGGCGATCTCGCCGGACGCGTCCACTGCCCCGAGACCGTCCATGGTGCGATAGGCACCGATGGAGTCGTAGTGCTCGAACCCGAGCCCGATGGGATCCATGACGACGTGGCACCCTGCGCAAGCCTCCACCTGAGAATGCTGGGCGAAGCGCTCGCGCGTCGAGGTTGCCGGCGAGACGGGAGGCGGTACGGCGTTCACGTCGGCGGGCGGCGGCTCGATCGGCTCGCACAAGATGTTCTCGCGCACGACGAGGCCGCGGTGGACGGGTGACGTTTGATCGCGGTGCGAGTGCCGAGCGAGAAAGGCCGCTTGCGTGAGGAGGCCGGCTCGTTCCGACGCGTTCAACGGCACGGGCGTGCCCGCGGTGTACGCCGCCGGTCGTATCGCACCGTAGACTCCGAACAGCGCGCCGTCGGGAAATCCGAGATTCGAGGTGAGCAGCGTGCGGAGGAGGCCGTCTCCCTGGCGTACGACGTAGTCCGCGAAGAAGTTCGTTTCGGCGAGCATGGCCGTCACGAGCGCCGGGCTGTACGCCGGAAACTGCGTCGTGTCCTTTTCCTTGCTCGGCAGCTCGTCGAGCTGTAGCCACTGTCTGTGGAACAAGCCGATCGTTGCCGCCGCCTTGGCGTCGGCGAGCATGCGCTCGACTTGGCTACCGAGTACGGCCGTGTCGGCGAGACTGCCGTTCTGCGCGGCCGCGAACAGCGCCGCGTCCGGCATCGAGTTCCACAAGAAATACGAAAGACGCGCGGCGAGCCCGTGCGGCGTGATCGGAACCGGCGTGGCCGTCGGCATGCCGGAGGAGCCCACGTCGGCGTGATACAGGAACGAAGGCGCCTGCATCATCGCCTCGACCACGAGGCGAAATCCGTTCTGCGCGCCGCCGGTTCCCTGCTTGCCGAGCGCGTACAAGTTCACGTAGCGGGTCACTTCCTCGGCTTCGAGAGGACG
>DASUTR010000144.1:0-9865 GCA_036374535.1 Polyangiaceae bacterium | reverse complement strand
CCCCAAGACCGGCGCCGTGCTCCATCCTATCGAGGGTCGCGAGACCATCGCCCGCTTCTTCGCGGAACGGGTCGCGAGCCTGCCCGCGATGCCCGGATTCTCGGTCGAAATCACCGACGTGAACGGTTGGCCGGCGGTCGTGGCGCGGAGCGGCAGCGACGTGCTCTTCGTCCTGAACATCGAGACGGACGGCGTGCAGATACGGGCGATCCGCAGCGTGCTCGCGCCCGAAAAACTCCGCTTGCGCGAGGTGAACTGAGGTCGCGCTCGCGACGACGGAAGGGCATGAGCGCACGTTTCGTCCACGAGCCGGGCGTCACGCGCGCCGGCCGCGGTTCTTGAGGCGGTACACGAAGGCCAGCACTTCGGCGACGGTCGCGTAGAGTTCGACGGGAATGACGCGGCCGTTTCTGACGTTCACGAGCGCGCGGGCGAGGGGCTTGTTTTCGACGATGGGGATGCCCCCTTCGGTCGCGATTTTTCGCATGTAGAGCGCCACGTCGTCCAAGCCCTTGGCGAGGACCACGGGCGCGCCTTGTTGAGGGCGGTAGCGAAGCGCGATGCTGATGTGGGTCGGGTTAGCGATGATCACGTCGGCTTCCAGCACCTGCTTGCGCAGGCCGCGCTTCGACATTTCGCGCGCGCGTTGGAGGCGCTTGCCCTTGAGCCGCGGGTCGCCTTCTTGCTGCTGGTGCTCGCGCTTGAGCTCCTCGAGCGACATCCGGATGCTCTGCTCGTGGCGAAACCACGCGGTGCCGTAGTCGATGGCCGTGAGCACGGCGAGCGCGAGGGTGGACCAGAGCGCGAGCTTGGCGAGGACCGACAAGACGACGGGCGCTGCGTCCATGAGGCGAACGGTGCTCAGGCGCTCGAGGCGCGGCAGCTCGCGATCGATGACGAGGTAGGCGACCAACCCGACGACGGCGACACGTCCGAGCGCGAGGGCGACGTTCTGCAGGCCCTGCTTCGGCGAAAATAGCTGCCCGAGCTTGGGGATGGGATCGAGACGCTCCCATTTCGGAGCGGCGAGCTCGAGGTGCGGGTGGAAGCCGGCTTCGCCCAAACCGGCGGCGACCCCGGCGACGCACGCGGCGAACAAGATGGGACCCACGATCGCGACGAGCGCAAAGGCCGCTTCTTTGCCGATGACGGCGACGCCGTCGCCGGCGAGCGCGGCGGTGTCGCCGAAGCAACGCAACGAAAGGTTCCGGAGGATCCCCACGAACCCCTCGCCGAACCCGTGGAGCGCGATCAGGACGCCGAGCGTCGCGGCCATGGCGCCCGTGTCGCGCGCGCGCGCGAACTGGCCGTTCTCACGCGCTTGCTTCCGCCGTTCTGGGCTCGCTTCCTGTGTTTTGTCGTCGGACGCTTCTTCGCTCATGGCGGCGCCTCGAGTAGCGCCGCGAACAGCGTTTCGAGGCGCGTGTCTACTCGCGACATCTCGGCGAGCAAGAGCTGTCCCGTATCGGGAAGACAGAGCACGATGACGAGGAGGCCGACGCCGAGCGTGACCGCGAATCCGACCGAGAAGATCTGCAGGGCCGGCGCCGCGCGGGCGATGAAGGCGAGCGCCACCTGCACCATGAAGAGCACGGCGACGACCGGAACGGCGATGCGAACGCCGGCCTCGATGCTCTGGACCGTCGCCGCCAGCATGACCTCGGTCGCGCTGCTCGGGCTCACGAACGTTCCGGGGCGCACGACGCCGAAGCTCTCGAACCATATGGCGAGAACGCGACGGTGCAGTCCGGCCATCACCATGAGCATCATGGTGAAGTAGCGCCACAGCGCGCCGAGCGGGGTTTCGGAGATCTGCGTGTGCGGATCGAAGAGCTGCGCCACGCCGAGGCCGAGCTGAGGCGCGACGAAGTCGGCCGCGACTTCGGCCGAAGCGACGACGAGCCGAATCGTCATGCCCATGCACGCCCCGATCGCGAGCTCGGAAACGACGCCGAGCGCGACGACGAGGGGTCGGGCGTCGAAGTCGGGCTCGAGCGTCGCGGGGCCCGAGGCGGCGACGAACGCGAGCAACATGGCGACGGCGGCGCGCACGCGCAGCGGCGCGACGCTCCAGGGTAGCGGCGCCACGATGATGAGGCCGCTCACGCGCGACAGCGCGAACACGAGCGCGAAGACGCTTTGCCCGACGAGCGTCTCGAGCGCGTTCACCGGACGACGTCCGAGATGCTCGAGATCGTGCGGGACGTGTAATCGACGAATTGCCGGAGCGTCCACGACCCGAGCACGGCGAAGGCGACGCCGACGGCGAGGAGCTTCGCGCCGAAGCTCACGCTCGCCTCGTTCACCTGCGTGGCTGCCTGCAGCACGCCCACGACGATGCCGACGACGAGCGCGACGAGCAGCATGGGTCCGGCGAATTTCATCGCGGCGATGAACGCCCGCGTGAAGAGCTCGACGACGCCGTCGACGGTCACGCGAAGCTCCGGAGCAGGGAGCCTGCGACGAGGTTCCAGCCGTCGACCAGCACGAACAGGACGAGCTTGATGGGCAAGCTCAACGTCGTCGGCGGGACCATCATCATGCCCATGCTCATGAGCAGCGACGACACCGCCAGATCGACGATGAGAAACGGCAGGAGAATCACGACGCCCATCTGGAACGCCGTCGTGAGCTCGGAGATCACGAACGCGGGCGCCGCGAGCCGGAGGCTCACGTCTTCGGGCGTCTTCGGTAGCTGCGTCTGCGTGGCTTCGTAGAAGAGCCTCAGGTCCGCTTCGCGCGTCTGGCGCAACATGAAGAGCTTGAGCGGTCCGCTCGCGAGCTCGAGCGCCTCGACCTCGCTCACCCTTCCGGCCACGTAGGGCTCGTAGGCGACGCGCTTCATCTCGCCGAAGACCGGCGACATCGTGAACGCGGTCAGAAACAGCGCGAGTCCGATCAAGACCTGGTTCGGCGGCGTCTGCGCGAGGCCGACGCCCTGCCGGATGAACGAGAGGACGACGATGATGCGGACGAACGACGTCGTCGCGAGGATGATAGCCGGCAGGAGCCCGACGATCGTCAGGATGAGCAGGATCTTCAGCGAAGGCGCGAGACCCTGCTTCTCGGCGAGCTCCTGGGCGATGTTCACTTGGAAGCTCGTTTTCGGCGCAGAATGCCGGCGGCCTGGCCCTCGACGAGCTCGCGGGCTTCCGTCATGGCGCGGCGGGAAATCTTCACTTCGTCCTGCGTCGCGCGCACGACCTCCTCGGCTGGCGTCGCGGCACGGGAACCGACCGCGTTGCGCAGGACGCGCAAGAAGCCGGTCGGGTTGTGCGAGGCGTCGCCGGGGTCGGCGAAATCGGCGGGGCCGACGATGCCGGAGAGCTCGGCGGGCTCGGCGATTTCGACTTCGGGTGTTTCTATGTGCGCCGACTCCGAGTCGAGCCAGGCGAGCACGCTCACGGATTGATGGGTGACGCCGAGCAAGAGCCGCTTGCCCGCGACCTCGCTCACGACGGCGTGGGCCTTCGGTCCGAGTCGCGTGGACGACAGCACGTTCAGACGCGCGTTCTCAGACTTCTTGCCCGGCAGGCCCGCGCGCTTGCGGCGGGCGTAGAACGCGACGCCGCCGAGCGCTGCGACGAGCGTCAGCATGGCGCCCACGCGGAAGGGGCTGAGCGCGGGCTTGGTCTCGACCTTCGGAGCCGGCTTCGGCGGCGCCTTGCGCAGCCACGCCGTATCGGCGGGTCGCGGCGCGGGCTCGGCGTGCGCGAGGGACGGCGCGACCCCGAGGGCGAGCGCACCGGCGACGACGAACGAGGCGACCGGGCGCTTCATCCCCCTTCTCCCTGACGTTCCTCGTTGATCACGACCTCGGTGAGGCGGATGCCGTAGCGCTCGCCGATCACGACGGCTTCGCCGCGCGCGATGAGACGGTTGTTCACGTAAAGGTCCAAGGGCTCGCCGCTCGCCTTGTCGAGCTCGAGCACCGAGCCCGGGCCGAGCCGCAGGACTTCGGCGATACGAACTTGGCGCCGGCCGAGCTCGACGGTCACGGCGACGGGAACGTCCATGACGAACCCGAGGCTGTCGATGCCGCGGAGCGGTGCCGGCCGCGGCGGCTCGGCGGAACGCGCTGCGATGGGTGCGCCGGCGCGGGCGCCGTGGAGTGCGTCCTCGCCTCCGCGGTGGAGGCCGGGATCTGCTTGTGGACGAACGCTACCTTCGGACATGGTCGGTACCTATTCAATCTTCGTGCCGACCACGGATCTCGACGGCGATCTGGCCGCGCGACGTGACGGGTACGGCCTTGAACTTGCGCATTCCGGCGACGCGGATGCAGACGGCGTCGTCGACGGCCGTCGGCAGGCGCAGAACGTCGCCCACGCGCAGCGAAAGCAGCCGGCGCAGGCCTACCGAAGCCGTGCCGAGCTCGGCGACGAGCTCCACGGGCACTTCGCAAACGTTCTCGGCGACGTGGGGATCGCCTTGTTGCTGCGGAACCTCGTCCTTGTCGCGCGCCGCCGTCTCGAGGGCTTCGGCGCTCATGACGAGGGCGACGCAGGCCGCGGCGAGTCCCTCGAACAAGCAATCGACGCGGAGACCGTCGGAATTTTGACCCTCGGTGGGTTCGCCGGGTGACACCGCGCGCACGGCGATGACGTTCAGGGCGACGCCGACCTCGTCCTTGACGGCGGCGAGGAAGTCGTTGGCCAAGGAGCGCGCCATGCGCGTCGCAAGAGCTCGAGCCGCGGGCGTGATTTCGTTGCCGAGGGCTTTCGAACCCGCGCCGTCGGCGGCGCCGAGCGAGCCTTCGAGAATGAGAGCGAGCCCCTCGGCGTTGATGACGAGCTCCGCCCAGCCGGAGCCGTCGGCGGCTTCGAGGGCGATTTCGAGGCGAACCGCTTTGCCGAGGTCCTGCGCGGTCGCGAGTCCGTCGACGATGGAAACGCCCTGAGGCAAGAGGCGCGCACGGCGCCGAACCATGAAGGGCAAAGTCTGGCGTCCCGCTCGCGCGAAACGGTTGGCGATGCGCGACATGGCCTGCATCGCGCCGCGGAGATGGCGTTCGCGGCCGGTGAGGTCGGCGCGCCGAACGGAGACGGCCGGTTCGCGCTTCGGGTCCATGTCCGCCTACTGCGCGACGAAATCGACGATCAGCACTCGGCCGATCTTGGCCGGCTCGATCGCCTTGGTGAAACGGGCACTGAGCTCCTTGCGCACCTCTTCGTACTTGTCCGAGGCCGAGACGAGCTCGAACGGTTGGGCGCGCAGGTAGGCGACGGCGACTTCACGGCCGCGCGGCGCATACTTCATGAACTCCGCTTTCGGCGTCGTTTCGTCGAGCTCGACGGACAGGACCACCTTGAGGTGGTGCAGCGCGCCGTCCGCGCTGCGGGTATCGACCAGAATCGGATTGAGCTCGAAGACCTCGCCGACCTTGTCCGAGCCCTCCGCCTTCTCGTCGTGAGCGGTTTCCGCCGCGTTGGCGGCTTTGTCTTTCTTCTTCCCGCCCGAGAAGAGCTCCGGACCGAGCAGCGTCCCGGCCACCGCCGCCCCTGCTACGAGCAGGACTACGGCGACGACGGCCAGGACGATACCCAGTTTGCTCTTCTTCGGCGCCGCGTTCCCTGCGGTAGCTTCGTTTGCTTCTGCGGAGGACATGGCTGCCTTTGGAGCTACGGCTCAAACCCTCGATACGATTAGCGCTTGATGTTGATGAGCTCTTGGAGCATCTCGTCCGCAGTCGTGATCGTCTTCGAGTTCGCCGAGAACGATCGCTGGTGCTGGATGAGACCCACGAACTCTTCCGCGAGGTCGACGTTCGAGCTCTCGAGAGCACCCGCCGAGACCGCGCCACGGCCGCCGCTGCCGGCGGTGCCGAACGCGACGCTGCCGCTGTCACGCGTCTCGATCCAGAGGTTCTGCCCGGCGCGGCCGAGGCCGTCGTTCGAGCGGAACTTCGCGATCGCGAGCTGACCCAAGTTGAGCTGCTGGCCGTTCGTGTACAGGCCCGTCACGATGCCCTGGCCGTCGACCGCGACGCCCGAGAAGTCACCGGACGAGTAACCGTCCTGCGACTGGCTCGAAACGTTCTCGGGCGACGCGAACTGCGTGATGCCGTCGAGACCCGTGCCGCCCGCGGCGATCGAGGTGCCGAAGTCGAGCGTCACGACCTGGCCGGCGGTGGCGCCGGCGAAGTCCATCGTCGCCGTGTTGGCGCTGACGGTGTTGAGCGCGCCGTCGGTCGTGAAGGTGAAGCTGCCCGTGCCGACTTCGACGTTGAGACCCGCTTGCGGCGGGTTGAGATCGTCGCCGGACGTGAGCGCGTGCCAATCCCACGCGTTGTCGGCCGTCTTGTGGAAGTACACGTCGAGCGTGTGCGCCGCGCCGAGCGAGTCGTACACGGTCATCGTCGTCGAGAAGTTCGAGGTGTTCGCCGGATCCTGCGGATCGAAGGCGATCGCCACCGCGGGGGTGACCGAGGTGTCCATGGCCACGGGCTCCGAGGCGTCGAGGTTCGCGACGACCGCGGCGTTCTCCGTGGCGTGAGCCGGGAGAGCAGCCGTCGGCGCCTTGAGCGACGAGATCGAAGCCTGGAACGTGCCGTCCGGGTTCGCCGCGTAGCCCTGGACCTGCAGGCCCTGGGGGTTCGTGAGGTAGCCGTCCTTGTCGATCACGAACTGACCGGCGCGGCTGTAGAAGTTGCCGACGACGCCGTCCACGGTGCCTTTCACCGTGAAGAAGCCGTCGCCGTTCAGCGCGAGGTCGGTCGCGACGCCGGTGTTGGCGAGCGAGCCCTGCGTGAAGAGCTGCTGGATGTCGCCGACGCGGACGCCGGAGCCGGGAAGCGCCGACGAGGTGCCCGCCAGGATGGAGTGACCGAGCACGTCCTGGAAGATCGCCCGTTGGCCCTTGAAGCCGACCGTGTTCACGTTCGCGATGTTGTCGCCAATCACGCCGAGCGCTTCGCTCTCTGCGCGGAGGCCTGAAACACCTGAATTCATTGCTCTGAGAACCATGAGAATCTTCCTTGTGAAATCGTTGGGGGAGAGGTTTTGGGGTTTATCGAGGGGTTTGAGTCGTGACCTTGAGAAGGTCCGAAACGGGAACTGAGAGGCCGTTGTCCAGGTGGAGAACGGGGTAGCCTTTGTCGAACGAGATCGACGTGATCTTGCCGGTGGTTTCCTGGCTGACCGACACGGCACCGCCGACGGCGTTCTCGGCTGCGACGGCGACGACATAGGTGCCGGCGGGTTGGATGTTGCCGGCGTCGTCGCGGCCGTCCCACGTGATGCGCACGAGGCCGTCTTCGCGCGCGCCGAGATCGAGCGTGCGGACGACGCGCCCGTTCTGATCGCGAATGGTGACGACCGTGCTCGCGGTATCGCCCGAGAGATTGAACGCGACGGGAGTGCCGGTGCCCGTGCCGTCGACCGTGACCATGGAGCCGCGCACCGTCGCCGAGCTGCCGACGAGGCCGATGGCTTGTGCGTTGGCGAGACCGGAGTTTTGAGCCGCGAGGAGGTCGAGCCGATCGTTGATGCCCATCGACTGCTCGAGCGAGGAGAACTGCGCGAGCTCGGCGACGAACGCCGAGTTGTCTTGCGGCTTCAGCGGGTCCTGATTCTTGAGCTGCGCCACGAGGAGCCGGAGGAACGCGTCGCGATTGAGCGAGGGGTTTCCGCCGAGCGCCGAGGTGAGCGAACCGCTGGAGATGCCGGGGCCGGTGACGGGTGTTGCCATGGGGAATTCAACCGAACAGCTTCAGCCGCCGTCCCTGTCGCGAGGTTCGTTGCTCTCGCGGCGAGGAGGCGTTGCGTCCGTCGGACGCGCTGTCTGGTGCACTCTCAGCAAGCGCCGTGCCGAACCTCGCGCGCGGCACGATCGCGACGGATTGCACGGGCAATCCCGCGGCGCGGAGGCTGTTTTCGAGCGCCGCGCGCTCGGCGGCGACCGCGAGATGCGCGTTTCGGCCGTCAGCACCGACGACGACGCGAATGCCGGTCGGTCCTCGTTCGAGCCAGAACGAAAGCTCGCCGAGATCGCCCGCATCCACGCGAAGAAGCACGCCTTTCGGGTCTTTTCCGCCCGTCTCGTTGCTCGGTGCCGTTTCGGGAGGCGTCAATTGTCCGACTCCCCCCCGCCAGGATTCCGACGGCCCGATGACGCCGACGCGTGCGGGCTCGGCCCGAAACGCCGCTTGGGTGAGGGCCGCTGCCCAGCGCTCGGCCTCGTCGAGACGCCCGTCGCCGAACGGCCCTTCCGGTGCCGCCGGCGGAGAATCGTCGAGCACGATGGCGGCCGTGATTCGCTCGAGCGGACTCATCCGCGCCTCTTGTCTTGGGCATTTGCCGTCGCGCGCGCTCGCGCGAGCTCGTCCTCGAGCTTCCGAGTGGCTTTTTCAGCGTCCTTGAGCTCTTCGCGATGGAGCTTCTCGTCGAGCATCTCGACGCCTTTCAGCGCGGTGCGCGCCGTGAGCACGGCATGTTGCGAGCGTTCGACGTGCGCTTCGGCCCGCTTGACGGCTTCGCCGGCCACCACGTGCGAGCGCTCGCGGCTCGCCAGCCACTCGTTCGCATCGCGCCAGTCCGCCGCGGATATCGAGCCCTGCGCGAGCGCCGTTCGCTCGGCCGCCGCCCGGGCGAGCGCATCGGCGGCGTGCCGTCGTTCCTCCTCGATGCGAGCGGCCTGGGAGCGCGCTTCGCCGAGCTTTTGCACGCGGCCGTCGAGCTCTTTCTCGCGGATCGCGACGACCTTTTTCACCCGGGCACGTCGTTGGGTCATGTTTCGGGCAAACGTCAGCACGAGGCGTGCCAGTGCCGTCGTACCGAACGGCCGACACGGCGCTCAAACTGAGACGGGCGGAGCGTCAGCGCCCAGTACGTGTCAGTGCGCTGAGCACGCGATCGAAGGCGAGTGAAAGGCCGAATACGGCGAAGAACGTGATCCCCACGAGCCCAATCGAGGTAACGACGCAGCCGACCAGTCCCATGGAGGCGTTGTCCTCGAGCACAGCCAAGAGCTCGCGATGCCCTAGGCTCCGATAGCGGATCACGTCCGACCGGTTCATTTCAGCCATCGACCATCCCATGGGAACCGCGAGCACGAACACGGCCAAAGTTCTTGAAAGGAGCGGGTGGTTCATTCGACCGGATTCCCCTCGCGGCCGCGCGCCAAGCTCCGTGGGAGCCGGCGCCACAAACTGCGCGGCGTCCGACCTTGGAGGCGCGAATGGATTCGACGGCTCGCGTGACATGAAAAGGCCTCGCTCCGTTCGAGCAACGTAGCAGAGTTTCAGCGGCGTCGGCCAGCCGAACGCGTGGGCGCCGTCTGCACGGATGTCGAGGAAGTTGCACCGAGCTTCCGCAGCGGGTCTCCCGAGAGTCGGAACACCGTCCATTCGCTCATCGGCTTCGCTCCGAGCGATCCGTAGAATCAAATCGCCAGCTCATTCCAGTCGAGCACCGACCACTCGAACCGCCCGCAGCCGCGCTCGACGGCGATCTGCGCGAGTCGGGTGAACAGCGCCTTGCCGATGCCTTGGCCGCGAAGCTCGGGTTTCACGAACAGGTCCTCGAGGTACAGGCCCCGTCGCGAGAGGAAGGTCGAATAGGTGTGGAAGAAGAGCGCGAATCCCGCGGGCTCGCCGCCCCACTCGGCGATGATCGCCTCGGCCTGAGGGCGCTCGCCGAAGAGCGTCTCGCGCAGCGTTTCGGCCGTCGCCACCACCTCCTGCGAGAGCTTCTCGTAATCGGCCAAGGCTTGGATGAGCGAGAAGATCGTTGCCGAATCGGTAGCGGTCGCGGGACGGATGACGAGCTGGTGCGGCATGCCGCTTCGAGTCCTATCAAGGTGGTCGGCGACCACAAGGCGGTGCAATGAATCGTGACATCGCGAGCCGCCCGTGACCGTCGGGGGT
>DASUTR010000143.1:0-8263 GCA_036374535.1 Polyangiaceae bacterium | reverse complement strand
GAGGATATCGGCACGTTGTACGAAGGCACGCTCGGGTTCTCGCTCGAGCTTGCGCGCGAGCCCACGTCGGTCGTCGAGATGCGGCGGAAGGCCGGACAGGCGCGGCTCGAGCTCGCCGTGGCGCTCGATTCGGAGCTCCGGGCGCAGGGGGTCGCGGAACGCGTGGTGCCGGCGGGGCGTTACTTCTTGCGCCGCACGGGTGGGCGGCGCGAGTCCGGGTCGCACTACACCTCGCGCCCGCTCGCCGAACGCGTCGTCGAAACGACGCTCGCGCCGCTCCTCGGCGATCGGCCGAGCGAGGACGACGTGCTCGCGCTCCGCATCTGCGATCCTGCGGTCGGCTCCGGCGCGTTTCTGGTTGCGGCGTGTCGGGTCCTCGCGCGGCGACTCGCCGCGGTGATCGGCGAAGCCGACGACGAAGCGGCGCTCGCGCGCGCGCGGGCGCTCGTCGCCGAGCGGTGCTTGTTCGGTGTGGATCGCGATCCGCTCGCGATCGAAACCGCGCGGCTCGCGGTTGCGCGGTGCGCCGGCGCCGCTCGCGCGCGGCTCGATAAAAATCTGGTCGTCGGGGACGCGCTCCTCGGCGATTTCGCAGAGTTCTTCCCGGAAGTGACGGCGCGTGGCGGGTTTCATGCGTTCGTCGGCAATCCACCGTGGGTGTCGTACGCGGGGCGTGCCGCGCAACCGCTCGACCCCGCCGTCCGCGCGGACTACGCCGCGCGCTATCGCGCGTTCGCGGGTTATCGGAACCTTCAAGGGCTCTTCGTCGAGCGGGCGGCGCTGCTCCTCGCGCCGGGCGGGCGTCTCGGTTTCGTACTCCCGAGCTCGATGTCCGAGCTCGCCGGTTACGCCGCGACGCGGCGCGCGCATGATCGCTTCTGCGAGCCGGACGCCAATCTTCCCGACATCGGCGATGACGGTTTCGACGGCGTGTTTCAGCCCTGCATGATCCTGCTTTCGACGCGGCGAGCGGCGCCGCTCGACGACGCTCCGAGCGCGCCGTGGAGCCTCGAGCGTCCCGATCTCGACGCGCTGGATCGCGCGCTCCTCGAAAAGCTAGCGCGCGCGCCGTTGCCGCCGCACCTCTTCGGTGAACGCGGCCTGCAGTCGATGGGCGACGACCTCGCGCATCTTCTGCCCGCCCCCGACGCGCGGCATCGCGTGCCGCTCCGCTGCGGCTCCGACATCGAGCCATTTCGGCTCGGCACGCCGTCGTTCCACGCCGATCCCGAATGGTTCGGTGCGCGCCTTCGCTCGCCGGGCGCGTGGCGCTCGGTGCGCTTCGTCGTGCGACAAACCGCGCGCGTGCCCATGGCCGCGCTCTCCGACGGCGAAGGGTTTCGAAACTCGCTCCTCGCGGGCTTCGACGACGCGTCGTACCCGGCGCCCTTTCTCGTCGCCTACCTGAACTCGAGCCCGCTGCGGTGGCTCCACTACGTGCGCCACCGCGACGCGCGCAACGGTATGCCGCAGCTCAAGATAGCGCACCTGCGCGCGACGCCCGCACCGCCGCGCGCGAGCCTCGTCGCCGAGCTCGACCGCGCGGGACGCGAGCTCTCGTCCCGCAATCGCGGCGTGCAGGCGGACGAACAGGAAGCGCTCGACCGTCGGGTCGCGAACGCGTTCAGCCTCGACGGGCGGGAATGGGACCGAGTAAAGCTCTGGGCGGCGCGCCTTCGAGGGTAACGCTTAGCCTTCCGTCCGGGCCATCGATCCCTCGCTCGAGATCGAACCGATCTAGGAACCCATTCCGTCGGGTGGGGTCGCCCTGACACCGGTGTCGCGGTCGACTGTGGTCGATCCCGCACACTGTGCACGTTCGTTCGACGACGAGCGCGCGGTCGCGGTCATGGAAAACTGGTTTTCGAGCTCGTTCCGTAGCATCGCACGGGTGAAACGGACGCGTGGCCCGTATGTTGCAAAAGTGAAAGCCATGCGACTTGGTGGGCTGCTTTCGGTTCCGTTCTTCGTCTCGCTTTCCGCTCCCGCGTTCGCCGCCGTCATGGTGCTGCCCGTCGAGGGCACGAATCTCGAGCCGGGCGAAGCCGAAGCGATCGGGCAGATGGTCGCGGCCGCGTACCAGATCGAAAGCAAGGATCGCGTCGTCGCTCCCGCGGACGTGAAGAAAGCGCTCGACGAAACGGGCAGCTACGAGACGGCGGCGAAGAAGCTCGGCGCGAGCGAGTACGTGTACATCTCGGCCGTGCGCCTGAACCAGCGCATCGTCATCACGGGAGCCCGCTACTCCGCCGGCGGCAAGCTCCTGTTCTCGGAGAAGATCTCGGCGACGACGCTCGACGACGCGGAGCCCGGAAGCGAGCGCCTGGCGCGCGCTCTCTTGAGTCACACGACGACGGCGGAAACGCGGACGCTCGACAACGTCACGATCACCGAGAAAACGCCGCCGAATCGGATGGGCTCGCAGAAGGTCCCGGGCTTCAAGGGAAGCTTCACGTTCCCGGTCGGCTGGAGCGAGGAAGTCGCGCCCATGATGAGCGCTTCGTTCGATCTCAGGCTCGAGAACATGAGTCACTTCATCGAGTTCGGCATCGGTTTCACGGTGCCGGCGGCCGACTACGACTACGCGTACGGCGGCGTCTTCCTCGACATCGGCGGCAATCTCTACCTGACGCACACGAGCACCGCGCCCTACATCGGTGCGGGCTTGATGCCGCGGCTCATGTCGAGCGATTCCATCGCCAATTTTCTCGTGTACGCGCAGGGTGGCGTCATGTTCTCCCGCGAAGCGTCGACGCGCTTCTACGCGGACTTCCGCGTCGGCCAGAACCTCATTCCGCTGACCTGGGGCACGGAACCGGTCCAGGAATACGACCCCGAAACGGGTGCCGCACTGCCCCTGGAAGAGCTCGACAAGAAAAGGCTATTCCCAACGGAATTCACGATTAGCGTCGGGTTGGGTTTCTGAGAGGGCCTCGAGAAGCTATCCTCAGCGGCTCGGATGCCGCTCTTCTTCGGTGAACGTCGGATCGGGGTGTGGTGGGCTGTCGGTGTCGCCTTACCGGTTTCGCTCGTTTCGCTCGTCGCGCTCGCTCGCTCAGCGGCGCCCGCGGTACGTCCGGTGCTGGCGGCGCACACGCGCGTCGTGGCTCAAGGTGCGCCTTCGGTCGTCGTCGCAAGCGGTCCGCTCGCCCTCGAACCCGTCACCATTCGACCGGGCGCGCACCCGCTCGACCATTTGTCGCCCGTCGAGCTCGCGACGCTCGCTCGCACGTCGCCGGACAAGCTCGGCCCGACCATCGTCGGACGGCCGAACCGCGGCTCGCTCTTGAATTCGGTGACGCTCGAGTCCGGCGTGGGCATCGAGGTCATGAACCCGGATCGACGGTACGCGACGCCCGTTACGGTCGCGGCGCTTCGCGCCGCGGTCGCCGAAGTCGAACGCGAGTTTCCGGGTTCCGTGCTCCGCGTCGGCGACATCAGCAGTCGTCGCGGCGGGTACATTCGTCCGCACCGCAGCCATCAAGCGGGCGTCGACGTCGACGTGGGCTTTTACTATCGCATCCCGGCGAAGTGGTACACGAAGGCGAACGCCGAGAACCTCGACCGGCCTCGCACCTGGGCGTTCTTGAAGGCTCTCGTCGCGCAGGGCACGGTCGAGTACGTCTTCGTCGATCGCTCGGTGCAGGCGCTGCTCCGCGAGTATGCGCTCGCTCTCGGCGAATCACCCGAGTTCGTCGAGGGACTCTTCGAAAGCCCGTCGAAGCGCGACACGCTCGTGCGGCACACGTGGGGTCACCTCACGCATTTCCACGTGCGGTTCATGGACCCGGTCGCCGAAGAAACGGGGCGGCGCGTCGCTCCGAGCCTCGGAAAGGCGACGTGGTCGAAGGCGCCCGCGCGCCGGCTTCGTAAGAAGTAAGCGCCGCGCCCGCGCCCGCGCGCCGGAGGTGCGCGCGCTCCGACTGACGAACGCGCGAACGGTTACAAGACCGAGGTCGCTTCCGCCTCCCGGCCCTCGACTATCGTCAACACGCAGATGAACGACCGGCCAGCCGAGCTCAATTCAGGACACGAAAACCCTCGGTCCCGGCGAATCGAGGCCGTCGTGAAAGCGCTTTGCCGGCTCGCCGTTGCGCTCGCGGTCCTCGTCGCGCCCACGCCCGTGCGCGCGGGCGAAGGCGCGGCGCCCGCGAGCGCGCCGCCCGGCTCCGCTCCGGCGCCGTCCAGCGGGGGTCGTTGCGACACGGCGGACCTGCTGATGGGTCTCGTGCCGTTCGAGCACGAGAACGCCTCCGGCGAGCTCAAGCTCGTGACCGACTCCCAGATCGGGAGCGAAGGAGCGCCCTGGGATTCCGATTCGGCCGTGACCTTCATGGGCACGGGCTCGCTCACGTACGACCTCGGGCAAGTCGCATCCATCAGCGCCATCCTCTTGCAAGGCGATGCGAACGACACGTACCGGGTGTCGGGCTCGCTCGACGGTAGTCCCGGAAGCTTTCGTCCGATCGCCGAAGTTCCGAACGCCTTTGCGCGCGGACACGGGCTCCGCATGCGCTCGCTGCAGCTCGAGCCGGCGAGCGCGCGCTACCTGCGCGTGACGACGGGCGTCGGGGACGGCGCGTTTTCGATCTCCGAGGTCGCGGTCTTCTGCCAAGTGCCGGACCCGTTTCCGCCGAACCTGCGTTCAGCGGGCGCTCCAACGTCTCCCGGCGCCCCAACGTCTCCGGAAAGGAGGGCCGCACCTCCGCCTGCTCCTCCGGACGCCGACGACTCGGGCGCCGGCCGCACGACGCTCTACGCGCTCGCCGCGGCGCTGATGCTGCTCGGCATCACGCGCTATGGGTCGTTCGCGCGCGCCGAAAAACGCCGTGAGTCCTCCAGGGACGACGACGAAGACGACGACGAGGAGGGCGAGCCGGCGCGTGAGGCGTCGCGGGCCACGGCCGAGCCGGACGCCCGCGCGCGGAGAAATCAGGCTGAAGCGCGAGCCGAGCAGGGCATCCGGCTGATGTTCCTCGCGAGCGGCTGCGCGGCGCTCACCTACGAGGTCGTCTGGATGCACCTCATGCGGCTCGTCATCGGCGCGTCGTCGATGTCGGTCGGCATCGTGCTCGCGAGCTTCATGGGCGGCATGTTCCTCGGGAGCCTGTTCTTCGCGCGCTACGTGCCGCGCGCTCGGCACCCGCTCAAGGTGTACGCCGCGATCGAGGTCGGCATCGGCGTTTTCGGCCTGCTCATGCCGCTGCTCTTGCCCGCGATTCGCCACGTCTACGTGGGCCTCGTCGGCTACGGCGCGGCGGGCATCGCGCTCCGAGCCGTCGTCGCGGCCTTGCTGCTCTTGCCGCCGACGGCGCTCATGGGCGCCACGTTGCCGGCGGTCGCTCGGCGCTATGCGGGCGGTCGTCGCGGCACCTCCGCGCTCGCCTGGCTCTACGCGGCGAACACGGTCGGTGCCGTCCTCGGCGCGCTGCTCTCGGCGTTCTACTTGCTCGCGGTGTGGGACGTCTGGGTGGCGACGTTCGCCGCGGCGTTCTTGAACTTCGCGGTCGCCGCTTACGCGCGCCATCTCGCACGCTCGGAACCGCCGCACCTCAAAGGCGCGGGCGCCGCGTCCGTCGTCGCGAAGCCCGCGCACGCCTTCGACGTTAGGATCGTCTATCTCGGCACCGCCCTCTCCGGGCTCACCGCGCTCGGCGCGCAGGTGGTGTGGACGCGCCTGCTCACGTTGCTCTTCGGCGCGACGGTGTTCGCGTTCGCCATCATTCTCGCGGTGTTCCTCGGAGGGCTCGGCATCGGCAGCGCCCTTGCCGCGACGCTCTTGCGCCGTGGACTCTCGCCGCTCCGGGGTCTCGCCTGGACGCAGCTCCTGCTCGTCCCGACCGTGCTGCTCTCGGCGTTCGTGCTCGCGCGGGTTCTTCCCTACGCATCGCCGAATCCGTCGACGCCGGTTCTGGCGCTCCACGGACTGCACGTGCTCCGCGCCATCGACGTGATTCTTCCGTCGGCGGTGCTCTGGGGCATGAGCTTTCCGCTCGCGCTCGCCGCCGTGAACCAAGCCGGCGGCGATCCGGGCCGTACGAGCGGCCTCGTCTACGCGTCGAATACGGTGGGCGCCATCGCCGGGGCGCTGCTCGTGAGCTTCTGGGCGATTCCGGCGCACGGAACGAAGTGGGCGGAGCAGTCGCTCGTCGTACTGGCGGCGCTGTCCGCGGCGATTCTTTTCTACGGCGCGCGCCGTCGCGGCGACTCGGCGCGCTCGACGCTCGAGATCCCTCCGGCCTGGGCGCTCGCGGCGGGACTCATCGCGGCAGCGGCGCTGCCGGGGCTCTCGCAGGTGTTTCTCGCGCACGGCCGTTATATCTGGTGGGTCGATCCGCGCGATCAGTACCCGTACGTGAGCGAGGGAGCATCATCGACGGTGGCCGTGCACGTCGCGCCGGACGGCTACAAGAACTTCCACGTCTCCGGCCGCGTCGAAGCCACGAACAACCCGAACGATCTGCGCACGGAACGTTTGATCGGCCACCTCACGGGGCTCATGCACCCCCGTCCGAAGTCCGTCCTCGTCGTAGGTCTGGGCGGGGGGGTGTCGGCGGGCGCCCTCACGCTCTATCCGGAAGTGAAGCGCATCGTCATCTGCGAGATCGAGCCGCGCGTGGTCGGCGCCGCGCAGCATTTCGCCGCCGAGAACTATTCGGTGCTCACCGACCCCCGCGTGGAAGTCGTCTTCGACGACGCGCGCCATTTCCTCGCTACGACGCGCGAGAAGTTCGACGTCATCACGTCGGATCCGATTCACCCGTGGGTGCGCGGCAATTCCATCCTCTTTTCCCGCGAGTATTACGAGATCGTCAAAGCGCGGCTCGAGCCCGGCGGCATCGCGACGCAGTGGGTGCCGCTCTACGAGACGAGCGAGCTCGCGATTCAGATCCAGATGCGCACGTTCGTCGACGCTTTCCCGAGCGGGACCGTCTTCAACACCGCGATCACGGGTCGCGGCTACGACGTCGTGCTCGTCGGCGGCGCCGCGCCGCTTCGTTTCGACCTCGACGCCATCGACGCCCGTATCCGCAGCAATCCCAGGCTGCTTCAGTCGCTCCGCGAAGTGAAGATCGCCAATGCGGTCGATCTGCTGGCGACCTACGGGACGAGCGGCCCCGACATGAAGCGATGGCTCAGCGGCGTGCCCGTGAACCGCGATTTCAGCCTGAAGCTCGAGTACATCTCGGGACTCGCGCTGAACGCCGGCGAAGCCGATCCAATCTACGAACACATGATCGCGGACCGTAAGCTGCCGTCCGTCACGGGCCCCGAGCGCGCGCTCGAGGAGCTCCGGCGGAGGCTCTCCGCAAATCGCGTGCGCTGACGCTCGGTCGCCTAGTAGCCGAAATCCCGGCGTTTCGTGGCGGTACCGGCCGCGGCGGCCGGAGGTTTGGCGGTCGCCGCCGGCTTCGGTGCGGGCGTCGGACGTCGCGGAGTGGCCGCGATGGGCGCTGCAGGAGAAGCGCTCGGTGCGATCGCGGGCACCGACGCGCTCGGGACGGGCTCCGCTACCGGCCGTGGCGCTACGTCGACCGCCGGGTTCGGCGCCGGCGGCGGAGCTTCGACGGGTGCCGGCGCGGCGGAGACACTCGTGGACGCGACCTCCGGCGACGATTCGGGTGGCTCGTCGCCCGAACGAAGCGCGACGGCCGCACCGGCGACGCCGAGGACGAGCAGCGCGCCGATGCCGGCGACGAGCGCGATTTTGTTCTTCTTCGGAGCGCGCTCGAGCGCCTGCGAGGTCGCCCAGGTGCCGCCGGTGCCGCCCGTGCCCGTCTTCAGCTCGACGGGCGCTTCGACCCGAGGGCGTTCTTGTAAGACCGACTGCTTCGCGGGCTCCGGCGTCGGTAGGCCCACGCCGGTGCCGCGCTGCACCCATTCATCGAGCGCCGCGATGAACTCGTCGGCCGTCTGGAAACGTTGCTGCATGTCCCGCGCCATCGCCTTCGAGATCAGGCTCGCGAACGCGGGATCGAGATCAGGTTGAATCGCTTCGGGACGCGGTACTTCTTCGAGGACGATCTTGAAAAGCAGCTGATTGAAGGTGGCGGCGTCGAACGGCACGCGTCCCGTGGTCGCCTCGAACAGGATGACGCCCACGGCGTAGAGATCGCTCCGGTGGTCGGCGTCGTGGCTGCCGCTCGCCTGCTCGGGCGACATGTAATACGGGGTGCCCATCATCATCCCCGTGCGCGTCATACGCATGCCGTCTTGGTTGAGCGGCTGGAACTTCGAGATCCCGAAGTCGATGATCTTCACG
>DASUTR010000142.1:0-12125 GCA_036374535.1 Polyangiaceae bacterium | reverse complement strand
CGTCACCTATCCCGGCAACGGCGGACTTTTCGCCGTACACTATGGCTATGACGCCTTCGGGAACATGACGTGCGCGTCGAGCCATTCCGTCCCGAGCCCTCTCGCAAATCCGGCCGATTGCGGCGACGGACGCTTTTGGCGCCTCGACCAAGCCGACCAGGGCTACCGCATCAGCAAGGAATCCGCGGGCAACGGCGTAACGACCGCATACGGCTACGCCCCCCTAACGGGTCAACTCCGAAACATCACGACGGCAAGCAGCGCTACTCCGCCGCTCGCCCCGTTGCTGCTGCAAGCGGTCAACTATATCGAATACGACGCCAACGGCAATCTTGAGCAGCGCACCCAGCGCTTGCGGACGCCGAACGGCGATATCGAGGACATCAGCGAAGCGTTCAGCCACGACGAACTCAATCGCCTCACCGGCATCACCACGAACGGCACGGCCCAGAGCATCGACTACCTGACGACAGGCAACATCGAGTTCAAGACCGGCATCGGTCGCTACGACTACACCAAGAACCCCGGCGAGCTCCGCGCGCCCCACGCCGTCCGACGCATCACGAACTCGGAAGGCAACACGAGAACGCGGTTCAGCTACGACGCCGTCGGCAACGTGAGCGAACGCTCCGGCGTCGGCGTCGAAGGCGGCAACCAGACCTACACCTACACGAGCTTCAACCTACCGCGGACCGCGACCATCGGCTCATCGAAAACCCTCAATTACGACTACGACGCCGCGCACCGCCGCGTCCTATTCTCCATCGACATCGACAACGACCCGACAACCTTCGTCTCCGGCGAAGAAACCCGCATCTACGTCGGCAGCGCCTACGAACAAGTCCGCACCAAGGAAGGCGCCGACGATGTCACGAAACACCTTTACAAGGTGCTTGCCGCGGGGCGGCAAGTCGCGCAGGTCGAACGAGAGTCCCGCAACGACGGTCCCGTCGGCGAAGACGAAGTCCGGTACCTCCACGGCGACCACCTCGGCTCGTCCCAGCTCATCACCGACAGCGGGGGCGCCGTGAAACACCTGCAACGCTTCGACCCATTCGGGATGCCGCTCACACCCGCGTCGGCCTCAAGCGACGCCGCGACCAAGAACATTCGCGCGGGATTCACGGGCCACGAGACCGACGTCGAAACCGGGCTCGTCAACATGGGCGGGAGGATCTACGATCCGCGTGTCGGAAGATTCATGCAGGCGGATCCGATACCTCAGCCGGGTTGGAGCCAGACGTTGAATCGGTACTCGTACGTTGCGAACAATCCGCTCAACATGACGGATCCGACTGGGTTTTGTGCAGCGAACTGTCCGGACGACGACGAGGATGAACCCAATGGTCCTCCGGGTAGCCGTCCGCTGCGTATTTCGGCGGGAGAGACCGACGGCGGTGATCCATACCCAGCGTTCGTAGGTCCGCGCAGCATGGAATCAGCGGGGACGGCTTCGATCCGGGGAGGTGGCCCTGACGCTCGCATAGCCGATGGCGGACCCAGCGACGCCAAGAACTGGTGGGACAAGCTCTGGGAAAAAATCGTCGGACCAGATGAGAAGAGCGACGTGGCGCCCGGCACAACGCCCGCACCCGCCTCGGGTATGGCAAAGGCTGCTCCCTCACCGCCCCCGGCGGCTCCGTCCCCGACGCCACAAGTAAGCAAAGAGACGTCCTCGGACGCGGCTAAAGCCCAGCCCCTCGCGCAGTCAGAGCCTCGCGGCTCGGAAGCCGCCGACGCTGGTGAAGCAGCTCATGCGAGCACCAATACCCAATCGGGCGGCACCTTCACGGTGAAAGTAATCCGGACGGTTCCGTACGCTGAATTCGGCGGTGGCTTCGGTGGAGGCGATAAGCTCGCGGGAAGCGTGACGTTCAATCTGACTGAGGCCTCGGCAGATGTTCCTTTGCCCACGCAGTTCCCGACACACGCATTGAGCTTTCCCGCGACGCTTATGGGCAAGTCGAAGAGGGGAACTCCAACGGCGGGCCCAAGTTCGGTAACTACGTTTTCTTCGGGCGCCGTGATCGCCGAGTTCTCCTTCTCCGGGAGTAATCCGCTGACTCCTCAGTCAGTCACGCCGGCCATCGACACGACCGTGAACGCGGGACTTTGGGTGACCAGCAACATGCTTCACGTATCGGTTACATTGGCTGGTGACGCATTTCCGAACGCCGTCGTAAGCATCAGTGACGCGGCGAACAATTCGGTGAACCTCGGTACGTTCCAGACATCTGGCGGACCGATCGGTGGACCGCTGACCCTCGTTGGTGAAGGCGGAACGTTCTTCGTCATTCATCAGAGCATTGGCCTTCACGGGCCTGGATTGTTCCGATGGTGAAGAATGTCTTCCTGATGCTCGGCCTTTGTCTGACGACGGGGTGTGATCCTAAAGAAGAAATCGTCCTTCCAAATGGTTTTGAGGGAGCAGTCGTGATCGTATACGGTGATCCGACGGGCATTGATTCGGCTCCAGAGCTTCGAGTTCCGCGCAAGGGCATTGTGTTCGTCAAGGAGCCATCACCAAAACAAGCTGTGGTCGAAGTGTTCGCTCTCGATTCACGCGGGGTGCGGCGCCCGGTTCCGTTTTCGACCAATCGCTCAACAGGGGATCTCCAATATTTTCGGGACATGACAATCGGGGCAGGCAAAAACCGGTGCGTGCCAAACGGTTGGACGACGCCGGTTCAATTCACGTTCGTTGTTGGGGTTCCTGCGACACGAAGCGACTGGGAGGCATTGCAGAAGAAGGCCATTGCGGAAGCAACGGCGCAGTACTTCTCGCATTTGAAGATGGAGAGCACCGCAGCATGCTTCCGTGAGTCCAGCAAGTGGATGTAGGGGTTAGTTGTCACCAGCGACATGGAGATCGAGCCTGCGCGACGACTCACAGTCACTCGAGAATCGTTGCTCCATACATCCAGCGCCTGCGAAACTTGCCACCCCGCGACAAATATAATACATAAGTCATGTTCTAGCGAGGAACGGCGCCCGACCGGCGGCCGTCGGCGGTGAGCCCCCGGGGCGGGTCGGCGCTCCCGATCCTTAGCAACCAAGGCCCAGCGTGGCCGATTCTTGGAAATCCCAATGACTCCTCCTCCAATCCTTCGCCTTCGCGCTTTCTGTGTGCCCCTCTGGGCGGCACTTCTCACGCTCGCCTGCTCGAGCGCTCCCACGCGGCCGCAGTTTTCGGGTGCCGTTCGGGAGCTCGGGGGGGTGAGCTGCCCGGAGGAACGAATTCGGGTCATCGAGACGCGCGAAGCGGAGGACGAAACCGTTTACGTGCTCGATGCGTGCGGCTCGCGAGTCGAGGTGATTCAGGGGCTGGTCTTGCCAACGCGAAAGAGCGATCTCATCGAGATTTCGTCGGACGAGACGAGCCGTGGAAAGGGGAAGGTCGAAGCGAGCACGGTCGCGATCGTGCGGCGGAAGGTGCAGGATTGGTGCGTGGAGCAGGGTGCGGCGGTCGAGGCGAACGCGATCACGTTTTTCGGCGGCTCGCTCGCCGAATGCCGCGCCCAGCTCGAGAAGAACGTGGTGCCGGTGGGGACCGAACGCGACGACGAGACGGGTGAGGTGCTTCACTGGTTCCGGCTCGGGCAATCGGTGTTTGCGGCGCGCGAGGGGTTGTCGTCGCCACAGTCGAAGAAGAGCGTGCCGGCTCGCTTCGAGGGCGGGTTCGAAAGCGAGCCGGAGCGCAAGGATCGCAGCGGGCGGGCGTGGTTCGGGCGCGTGCAGCTCGCGCCGACGTACATGGCAACGCGCCGCTCCGACGGGCCCGGCTACACGTTGTACTCGGAGATCGGCGGGAAGCTTGGGCCCGACGCGGGAATCGGCGTCGCGGTCGCCTCGCATTCGGGCGTTCACTCCGCGGTCGTCGAAGAGAACCCTCACGTGCTCGAGCTGGCGGTCACGGGTGTCTACTATCCGATGGTCGACAACGGGCTGCGATTCGACGGCGCCGCCGGCATGGGCGCGCTGCGCTACGGCTTCGACGGTTCGTCGGAGGTAGGTTTCCTCGTTTCGGCGGGAGTCGGCTACGACTTCGGCGCGCGCGGGAAGAAGGCGTCGTGGGCGGGGTTCAGCACGACGTTTCGCGGATTTTTCGCATCATCGGAGCGCGACGAGGCCGGCGGCGCGGGGCTTTATCTGGGGGTCTACGCGTGGTGAGTCTCGGCAGCCCGCCGTTCGCCCTTTCGCCAGCGAAAGTAGCTCCGCGCCGCGCTGAGGCGTCCCCCCCCTCGCCGCCTCACTCCGTCGTTTCGGCGTCGACGCAGACTAGAAATCCGTACGTTTCGCAGACGCATCCGGGCTCGCCGCCGATGCACGTGCAGTCGGGGCCGCAGCTGCAGTCGGTGCCGGCGTAGAGTGGCGTGCAGTCGGCGCGCTCGGTGCACGCTTCTTCAGCCGTGAGCTCGAGGCACTGGGGGGGCGGCGGCGGGGGTTCGATGATGCCGCCGGTGTTCGAGCCGCCCGTTGACGTCGAGCCGCCGCTCGAGGTGCCGGCGCTCGACGTGCCGCCGGTGCAGGGGCGGGAGTAGCCGCCGCCGTAGCTCGAGCTGCCGCCGGAGGCGTAGTCGTCGGACTCCTCCGTGTAGATGCAGCCACCGAGGACAAAGGAAGACACCAGGACGAAGATCCCGAATTTCATGATTAAGATCCCTTCTGAAGAAAGCCGAGTTGCAGCGCCCCGTGCAGGGGGCGCACCCGCGTAGAGAGCAACGCGCGTGCCACACGGCGTTCGCGGCGTGGCGTGGCGTCTCGGGTGAGTCGGCGTGGCTTGGGATTCTGCGAGCCGCGCGCTCGTTGTCACGGAGCGCGACAAGGGGATCACCGGTGTGTGCCGATTCGACGACACTTCGCGCCCGTTGAACGAAACCAAGGCGAACGGGCACTCCCGCGCCGGTCTCGTAAGGTCCCGAATCGTCGGGCTATTCGTGCGTCGCCGGCGTCATTCGTAGAACCACACGTCGTCGAGCCAGAGGTCGAAGACGGAGTTCTGCTGGACGATCCACTCGAGCGTGTAGAGGCCGGTCGTGTCGAGCGCTTCTCCAGCGTAGCCGAAGGTCTGCTGAGCGACGCGCGAGAAGGGGATCTTGTAGAGGCGCCACTCCGAGTCGAGCGGGAGGAGCGCGGTGCCCCAGCCGTCGTAGCATTGCTCGGTGCCGGAGGCGGGATCCGGATTGCACATGCCGCCGTTCGGGTAGGTGTTGGTGTCTTGGAATTGCACGCGGACGGGGCTGTTGTGGGTTTCGCCGACGCGCGCCCAGAACATGACGCCGCTGAAGTCGCTCGCGTCGATGGGCATTTCCATGCCCTCGTAGCGGAAGCCGATGGAGACGTTCGCGCCCCACTGGGTGAAGCCTTGACCGGTGACGCGGATGCCGTACTCGCTCTCGCAGCGTTTCCCGAGGATGCGCTCCGGGGGCGGCGCGGCGCCGCTCATGGGGGAGATGGTGCCTTCGGCGGTGCCGTCGGAGGTGATCCACCAGCTGCCGTTGCGGTCCGAGACCACGGCGATGAGCGAGTTGCCGTCTTCGATGTCGTCGATGACGGCGGTCGGGTCCGTGGGCATGAACGCGGCGTCGCAGTAGGCGGGCGTTCCGTCGGAGCCGCTGGTTCCGCCCGTGCCGGAGCCCGCCGTGCCGCCGGTGCCGGTACCGCCGGTGCTCGACCCGCCGGAGTCGTCGTCGCCCTCGCCGCCGTCGCCCTGGCTTTCGCCGGAGCAAGCGAGTGACGAGAACGCGATGAGGACCGACGCGATGGGAACGAAAGGATTGCCAAGAGACGACGATGAAGCGCGCATGAGCCTTCCTCGGTGATCAGAGAAAACCCGTCAAGGGACCGGTGCACCATTCGCGGCGACCGAACGTGGTGTCCGGAAGACCGAAGGTGTTGAGGATCGAGACCAAGAGATTGTTGTGCGGGACGTCGCCCGCATATTCGAGGAACCGGCCCGTGCGGAGCGCGCCGCCGGCGCTTCCGGCAAGGACGTAGGGGGCGTCGATGCGGCTGTGGAGGTTTCCCTTGGCGAGTTCGTTGCACCAGAGGAGCAGGCAGTTGTCGAACAACGTGCCGGCGCCCTCCGGGTAGGCTTTGAGCTTCGTGACGAGCGTCGCGAACTTTTCGGCGTACCAGGTGTTGATGCGCGTGAGTTTGTCCTGAGCGACGGCGTCGCCGTCGGGAAGGTGCGAGAGCGTGTGATGGCCTTCGTCGATGCCGAGCCACGTGAAGCGCACGTCGGACACGGAGCGGGACCACTGGAGCGTCGCGACGCGCGTCTGCGCGCAGGCAAGCGCGAGCACCATGAGGTCGATCTGGAGGTCGCCGATGGCGCCGTACGCTTCGGGCCCCGTGGGCGTGACGGGACGAGCCGGGACGGCGCACTCTGAGATGCCCTGGCTCTGCGCGCGCAGGCGCGACTCGACCTCGCGCAGGTAGGTAAGGTGTTGCTCGAGCCGCTGGCGGTCGGCCGCGGCGACCTCGCCCGAGAGACGCGTGAGGTCGTTCGCGACGCGATCGATGATCGATTGGCGCCGGGTCTGGCGCCGTTCTCGTTCCGCGGGATCGAGAGCCGCGGCGCCGAACACGTCGTCGAAGGCGCGCATCGGATCTTCCCGCGGCGGCAGCGGGCGATTGCGCCCGCGGTACACCATGCGCCCCCAATTGTCGGCGGGACCGGTTTGCACGCCGAATTCGATGGAGCGAAACGGAAGGCCGCGTCCGATTTCGTCGGCGAGACGCTGATCGAGCGATTGGCTCTCGGCCCAGCCGGCGGGCGGAGCGCCGACACCGGCGAAGCGTCCCGGCAAGAGCGCGGCGCCCGTCAGCATGCCGCCGATACCGTTCTGGTGCCCGTCACCCCCTGCGCCCTTCTGGTCGACGCCCGCGACGACGACGAGATCGTTTTGGTGCCCCGCGAGCGGCTGCAGGATGGGCCCGAGCGAGAACTTCGATTCGGAGCCGCTCGGCACCCAGTTTTCGAAAATCGTGCCGTTCGGCGAGAACATCGCGACGAAGCGCTTCGGAAGCGGTGCCGCATGCGCCGATTTTCCCGCGAACGTCTCGAGCCACGGGAGGCCGATGGCGCCGGCGACGATGCCGTGCAGCACGCTGCGGCGGCCGAAGCGAACCGGGCGGCGGGGCGTGGTGGGAGTGTTCGTGGTCATGGTCCCTCGTCGAGGCTCTCGGGCGCCGGCGTGGCGTAGAGGAAGGGGTCGGTTTGCGTGAGCGCGACGAGGAGCTCGTTCAGATCGCCTCGCGTTTCCACGAAGACGTCTTCGAGCTTGTCGAGCGTACAGGTGTCGGCGTCGGTTTCGCCGCGCCCGAAGGTGTAGCGGAACCACTGCTTGACCATGCAGCGGCGCACCTCCGCGCTTTCGGCGAGGCGCCCGGCGAGCTCGGGCACGCCGTCGATGTCGTCCAGGATGTCCGATTCGCTGATGTATCCGCGCGAGTCGACGGGCAAACCGTTTTCGGTTTCGCGGTAGCGGCCGATCGCGTCGTAATGCTCGAAAATCAAGCCCACGGGATCGAGCTGGTCGTGGCAGCCGGAGCACGACTCGTCCTCGCGGTGCTGGGCGAAGCGCTCGCGGGTGGTCTTGCGAGGGTCGAGCACGGGCGCCGAGACCACGAGATCGGGCGGCGGAGGCTCGGGCTCGGTGCAGAAGAACTGCGTGCGGACGAACTTACCGCGATGGATGGGATCGGTTTGGTTCGCTTTCGCCTGCGTCGAGAGAATGGAGGCGTGCGTGAGCAGTCCGCGCCGCGGAACGCCCGCGCCGAAGTTCCACTTCGTGAGCTCCGATTGCTCGGGATCGTCGACGGGCAGGCCGTAGAAATCGGCGAGCACGGCGTTCGCGAAGGTGTACGGCGCCGTCAAAAGTGTTTCGAAGCGGGCGTCGTCCTCCCACAGCACGGCTTCGAGAAAGCGCGTCGTCTCCCGTCCGAGCTCGTCGCGGAGCGCGTCGTCCCAGCGCGTGAAGAGCCCGCGATCTTTGTCGACGAGCTCGAAATCCGAGAGCTCGAGCCACTGCAGGTAGAAATGGAGCAGGCCGCGCCGGGCCCGCCCGTCGGACACGAGCCGGCGCGCTTCGCGTTCGACGTCGGCGCGCGTCGCGAGCGCGTTCGAAGCCGCGGCGTCGAGCAGCGACGGATCCGGCACCGAACCCCAGAACAGGAACGACAGCCGCGAGGCGAGCACGTACGGCGACGCCAGTGGCGCGCCATCGCTCGGCGCGTCCGAGGCGATGCGCTCGAAGCGGTAGAGAAACTCCGGATGCTGGAGCAGCATCGCGATGGTGCGCACCGCGCCTTCGGCGAACGCGGCGGGCGACGACGCGTCCCCCGCCGCTTCGAGGTACCCGTCGAGCTCGCTTCCGGCGAGGGGGCGCCGGAGCAGGCGCCGGCCGAGCGACTCGACGAGCGCTGCCAAACAGCCCGCATCTTGCGCGTCGCACCCCGAGATCGCCGCGAGCCGCGCGGGCTCTGCAACGAGCCATTCCGCGATGCTCGTCGCGGCTTCGAGATAGCCCTGCACGTGGAGGTCGGTCGTGCTCAGGGTTCCGGCCTGGTTGTCGAAGCCGAGCGCAACCTCGTCGCGCGGAAACAGGTCGTCGAGCGGGAGCTCGGTTCCGAACACGTCCGTGACGGCGTTTTGGTACTCGAAGCGGGTCAGCCGGCGGAGCGGAGCGGGGCTCCGCGGCTCGCTCGGGCACGAAAGGTCCGTCTGTTTCTTCCCGCCGGCCGGCTTCTCCGTGGCGTCCGACGCGCATCCCGTGCCGACCAGCGCGGCGAGCGCGAGCCCGAAAAGTCCCACAGAAAGGCGACCCAAAGCGTTTCCTTCGCGCGTCATGAGCCTCGAAACGGGACCCCGAGGTGCCGCAACTCTACATTGCCGCGGAACACGAAGCCCATTTGCAAATGTTCGCCATGCCTCGCGAGGGGCGAAAGCCCTTTTACCGATCAACGGCGCGATTGCCGGCCATCAGAAAGGCGTGCTCTCTTCCTCGGCGTTTGACGCCCTGCCCTCGCCTCCCAAGGCTTTCCGGCTGATGGGCACCTCGTCGTCCCGCAACGCCGAAGAGCGCATTCGCGCTCTGGTGGAAACGGACTCCGAGTTCGTGTGGCGGAGCCTCCGCCGCCTGGGCGTGAGCCCCGCGGACGCGGACGACGCGACACAAGAGGTGTTCGTGGTCGCCGCCCGGCGGCTAGACGACATCGTGAGCGGCCGCGAGCGGGCGTTCCTGTTCGGGATCGCGGCCCGCATCGCCTCGACGCGGCGCCGCACGGCGCGCCGCCGCCCCGAAGACGGCGAGCAGGGACTCGCCGAAACGTTCTCCGACGACCCGAGCCCCGACGAGCTCAGTGAGCTCAGCCGCGCGCGCCCCGTGCTGCAGCAGATCCTCGACTCGATGAGCGACGACTGCCGCTCGGTGTTCGTCCTCGCCGAGCTCGAGGAGCTCTCCACGCGTGAAATCGCCGAGGCGCTCGGTATCCCCCAGGGTACCGCGAGCTCGCGGCTGCGGAGTGCACGCGAGACTTTTCACGCGGCCGTGCGTCGGCTCGCCGCGCAGAACGCCTTCTCGAGGAGGAGCCGGTGACCGAGCCCAGCGACGAATTCACGCCCGAAGAGAAACGCCTTGCAGCGCTGCTGCTGAAGTCCGCGACGCTCGACCGACCGGACGACGCAACCAAGCAGCGCTCGCTCGAAGCCGGGCTCGCCGCGGTCGCGGAACGGCGGCCGCCGCGCCGTGCCAAGGTCGTCGCGGGTGCCGTGCTTGCGCTGGCGGCAGGCGTCGCGTTCTTCATCGCGTCCCGCGGCGACGATCAGGCGAACCTCGCGGCGGAACGGCTGCGAGAAGTCGCGCCCGAGAGCTCGCGTCCCGCGCCGGCAACGTCCGCTGTCGTCGCGCCGCGACGCGAATGTCCGAAGCTCGTCGTCGCCCGCGGCGACGCTCCGTTGCTCGACGACTGGGAGGAAGACGACTCGCGCTTGGCGCCCCTCGACGGTCGGGGCGGCAACTGGATCACGTACGACGACCGCACGGGCAAACAGACGCGGCCCGATAAGTCGCCGCTTTTTCCCACGCGCGTTCAGGGCGGCCGCGGAGCGAGCACGCGCGCTCTGCACATGATGGGCGGCAAATTCAAGACTTGGGGCGTCACGTTCGGCGCCGAGCTCGCCGACGCCGCCTGCTACGACGCAGCCGCGTACGCAGGCATCGAGTTCTGGGCCAAAGGCTCCGGCAGCATCAAGGTCGGCCTGCAGATGATCGACGTGCAGGACGAAAAGTACGGCGGCTTCTGCAAGACCGACTGCTACAACACGCATCGGAAGGTCGTGGGGCTTACGAGGGCGTGGAAGCACTACGTCGTTCGCTGGGAAGAGCTCGCACAGCTCTATCAGGCCGGCCCCCCGCTCGGCTTCGACCCGGCGCGCGTCCGGTTCATCGAGTTCGGCATCGGCCCGGAGTCCACGCCGTTCGATCTCTGGATCGACGACGTGGCGTTCGTGAAGCGCTGAGCACCGCTTGCCCGAACGTGCCGTGAAAGGCGCCACGTTCGCGGATTTGCCGTAGCAAACCGTCCCGTTTCAGTGACATTTTGCCCCGGCAGCGCGCCACGGTCGCGAATAAGGCCGTTTCCACGCGGGGCCATCGTGAGCACGAGCCTTGCTTAGGGCGTTCGAAACGCCACGATGATCACCCACGAACCGATCTCCAATCGCGCTTTTTCGCCTGTGCCGCGAAGCAGCACGGGCGTTCCGGGTCTCGATGACATTCTCGGCGGCGGGCTGCCGAAGAACCGCGTCTACCTCGTGAAGGGGCCCCCTGGCTCGGGCAAGACGACGCTCGCGCTGCAGTTTCTGCGAGCGGGTGTCGAGGCCGGCGAATCGTCCCTCTACATCACGCTTTCCGAGACGGAAGAAGAGATTCGCCAGGTCGTTCGCTCCCACGGTTGGACGCTCGATGGCGTCCACCTGTTCGAGCTTTCGAACGCCGAACAGACGCTCCGACTCGACGACGAAAACACGCTCTACGCGGCCGAGGACACCGATCTCAAGGAAGCGATGCGGGTGTTGCTCGACGAGGTCGATCGGCTGAAGCCGACGCGCGTGGTGTTCGACTCGCTTTCGGAAATCAGGCTGCTCGCTCAGAACGCGAGTCGCTACCGGCGCCAGCTCCTCGCGTTGAAGCAGCATTTCGCGGGGCGCGCCTGCACGGTGCTCTTGCTCGACGATCGCACCGAGGACGGCGCCGACCTCAAGATCGAGAGCCTCGCGCACGGCGTGCTCACGCTCGAGCAAATGCCGGTGCAGTACGGTGCCGATCGGCGCCGCCTTCGCGTCGGAAAGCTACGGGGTTCCTCGTTTCGAAGCGGCTACCACGACTTCACGGTGAAGACGGGCGGTCTTCAAGCGTTTCCACGGCTCGTCGCCGCAGAACACCGGACAGAGCTCACCGCCGAGCCTATTTCTAGCGGGATCGGCTCGCTCGACGACATCCTCGGTGGCGGGATCGATCGCGCGACGTGCACGCTGCTCGTCGGGCCCGCCGGCGTCGGCAAGAGCGCGATATCGACGCAGTTCGCTTGCGCGGCCGCGGCGCGCGGCGAGCCGGCGGCGATGTTCCTGTTCGAGGAACGCATCGGAACCTGGCGCAAGCGCGGGGAGTTTCTGTGCGAAGGGCTCGGCGAGCATCTCGCGAGCGGCCAACTGATGGTTCATCAAATCGATCCGGCCGAGCTCGCCCCCGACGAATTCACGCACCTCGTTCGCCGCTCGGTCGAGGAGCGAGGCGTCAGGCTCGTCGTCATCGACAGCATGACCGGTTACTTCACGGCGATGCCCGAGGCCCGATTCCTGAGCCTGCAGATGCACGAGCTTCTCTCGTACTTGAGCGACCACGGCGTCGCGTCGTTGATGACGATGGCCCAAACGGGTCTCGTGGGTCAGATGACGTCCACGGTCGACGTGAGCTACCTCGCCGATACCCTCGTATTGTTCCGCTACTACGAGATGAAGGGACAGCTCCAGAAAGCTATATCGGTGCTGAAGAAGCGTTCCGGCTTTCACGAGGGAACGATTCGAAACCTGAGCTTGGGGCGCGAGGGAATCACGGTTG
>DASUTR010000141.1:0-11656 GCA_036374535.1 Polyangiaceae bacterium | reverse complement strand
GGTGAGCATCGTCACGACGAGCGGCAGCGGTCCCGGTCGTCGCTCAGCCATGGCAATACCTGCACATCTCGGAGTCGCGCCCGCGATTGCTCTTCCAGCCCTGCGGGTGCGGATTGCCGCCGTACGCGCCGACCTTGTGACACTGGATGCAATTCGTGAGCGGGCCGGCTTCGTGGCAACCCGCGCACGAAACGATGTCGCGGCGCGCCGCGGCGCCGTGGTAGCTGCTCGAATTCGTGTTGGTTCCGACCCAGCCCGGAGGATGCGGGTTCCGAGCGTTCATGACGTTGGCGCTCACGCCTCGGGCGGCGTGACAGGCGTCGCACGTCTGCGGAGCGTGACAATTCGCGCAGGTGGCAGACTGAGCGCTCGCCTCGATCGCGTGCCGCGACATGAAATCGCCGCGGTGGAACTGCCGTGTTTCGATGCGTTCGGGACGCCGCTTCTCGATGCTGAGATTCTGCGAGAGGTCGTGACAGGTCTGACAATCGGATTGCGTGTGACACGACTGGCACAAGAGCGCCTGCTGCTTCTGCGCGACGACGCTCCCGTGCTGGTGCATGAACGCCGCATCGTGCTTCAAGAACGTGACGGGCAGCGTGCGCTTGAGATCACGCTCCTGGTGGCACGGTGTGCACTCACCCTGGTCCCACTGGGCTTGGTGCTCGTGGCAGCCGAAGCACTCGCTCATGGGCGGGATGTTCGGCTTGTTCTTGTCGAAGACGCCCGCGTGGCACGGGACGCATTGGCCCTGGATGGAGGGGAGGGCCAGGTGCTGGTCGTGATCGATCGTGATTTCGCCGTAGAGCCGGGGCGGTGGGCTCGGGAGCGCGACCTTTTCCGTGTGCGCGCCTTCCGTATGGCAGGTGTCGCAGAGCGCCTGCTCGGGCATGGCGTGCGCTTCGGTGGTCTTCGACACCGCGTGACAGCTCGCGCAGCTCAGACATTCGGGCTGTCCCGGTTTGCCGCACGCGATGCCGGCGAGGTGGAGCTTGTGAGCGAAGCGCGGCGGCGCGCTGTCCCTCCGGCACGCCGCGAACACTCCAATCAAGAGCGCGACCCAGAGCACGAGCAGCGACAGCGAGCGCGAAGCGCGTGCGGTCCGGCGCGCGTTCATTTTCGCCTCGCCATGGGGGCCGCGTCGAACTGGTAGACGGCGCGAAGCAGCGTCTGCGCGTCGAGCGCGGCGTACGGCGAGCTGACGAGCGAGCCGCCCCACAGGAGCTCGAGCGGATCGCTCACCTGGTACGAAACGGTCGCCGAATACACCGACGAGGTCGTGTAGCCGAGAATCGCTTCGTCGTAGAAGTAGCCGTACGCTTCGAGCGTCGAAGCCACGCGGCGCGAAAACACGCGGCGAAGCGAGACGCGCACGGATTGGTACCCGTTTTCGGGCGCAATCACGCGCGCGTACGCGACGCGGACCACGGTCGGCATGAGCCGCCCCGAAGCAAGCCGCACCGCGAGCTCGCCGCGCGCGCCGGGCCCGGAGTCGTCGTACGCCTGCACGAACCCGTGCCCCTTGAAGCGTAACCAGCCGAGCGCGCGGAGAGCGAAGTTACCGCCGAGCTCCTCGTAGCCGTCGGTCGAAAACACGGACAGCACCGATTGGCGCGACAACAGCAGCGCCGGCTCGGCGCGCGAGACCTCCGCGCCGAGATCGAGCGCCGGCAGCGGCGTCGTATCGACCCAGGCGCGCAGGCTCGCGAAACGCATGCTGTCCATCTCGAAGAGAGCGCGCGCGGCGATGGATGCGGAGTCGAACGGCTGGGCGCCCGCGTCGAGCCCCAGGTTTCGCCGTTCGAGACCGCCCGTCTCGTGCTGCTCGTGGAACGAAAGGCTGCCGCTCACGTGCGAGGTCGCGTAGCCCATGCGACCGCCCGCGAGCCAGTTCGAGCCGCGCTCTTCGGGCTCGCCCGTGTCGTTCAGGAGCTCGCCTTCCGCCGAGCCGAGGTGGTGGTAACCCGGCTGCCCGTTCCAGCGCGGCAAGACGCCGTAGCCGCCGTATCCTTCGGCGAAGAAGCCGACTCCCTCGCCCGCGCCCACCATGACTCCGTCGAAGCGAGCGAACCGCGCGGCGCCCCCGGCGACCTGCTGCCGCCCGAGCCGCACCCACGCGGGGCCGCCGTCGTAACGGATGCTCGCGACCTGCACGTCGCCGTCGAACGGCCGCTCGTAGTCCGAGCTCGTCGGCCAGAGCTGCCCCCACGCCGAAAACTCGAGCTCGAGGCTGTCTTTCTGCCAGGGAGCGTCGACGTTCTTCGCGCCGACCGTCACGTACTCCGTGATGGGCACCGCCGTATCGTCGGTGACGATGGCGCCGTTCGGTCCCGGCAAGAGGGCGCGTTGAAAGAACTGGAGGTAGGTCTCGCTCCGCGCGGTGAGCGCCAAGCGATCCACCGGCGCCTTCACGCTCGAGCCGGTCCCACGGGGCGCCGGAGTCGGCTCCTCTCCCTCCGCTCGACTCGCGACGGAGAGCGCGATCATCCCGGCCAGCGCCGGCACGATGCGTGAACCCCAAAGCGAGACCATGGCCGTTCGAGCCGTACTCGAAGTCGTGCCCGATTTGAATCTGAACGGCGGCGAAGGCGCGCGATCGCCTCGAAATGGCGCTGTGGCAGCGCCGTCGCGCTATCCCGTCGCGCTAAGGCAAAGGTGAGGATCGTCTTGTCCGCGCGCCCGCTCGGTCTCGGTGACGAGGCGGACGGCGCCGCGGCGTCTGCGCGTCGAGTGACGCCCTCAATTCGCCGGCGGCGGCTGTGACGGCGGATGCGACCAGCGCATCTCCGTTCCCTCTTCCGCGGCGACGTCACTCTTCTTCTTCCGGCGTTTCTTCCCGCCGTTCGCACCGGGCGCTCCCTCGGCCGCTTGCGCGGCGTCGCCGTCCTCTTCTTCGTCGTCCGCGTCCATCGCTTCCGCCCCATCCGGCTTCGCGACGGCGGGTAGATCGACCATCGTCGCTTCGGCGGGCACGACGGCCGGCGCGGGCTCGGCGGCCGGCGTCGGGACGTTTTCGGTGGTCGCCGCGGCGACGGGCGCTTCGACCTTGTCGTGCTCGGTCGGCTCGTCACCGACGGAGAGCTCGCACTCGCCGAAGATGACCTGGAGCTTGCCACGCTCGGTCGTGAGCTTCACCTCGAGCGAGCGCGCGCGAACGACGGTGTTGTCGCGGACGCTGCCGGCAAGCTCGATCGTCTCGGCGTCGAATTCGCCCGAGAGCTCGCCCTCGGAGCGGACGGCGCCGACTTTGGCGCGGCCGTGCACGGAGCCGCTCTTGCTCACGGTGAGCGCGGGCGTCGCGATCTCGCCTTCGATGCGGCCGCGTACGTCGATGGGACACGACGACGTGAGCGAACCCTTGAACTCGCTACCCTCTTCGATGACGGTGTGTTTGACCGGCGCGCTCGGACGAAACGTGTTGCTCATGGCGGGTTCCCTTTCCGGTGGTTCATTCCGCCGCGAGTGACTGGCGGGGCTTCAGGATTTTCACGCGCAGCCGGCAGCCCGGCTCGAACGCGAATGCCGTGGGCTCGGCGGTCTGCTCGACGCTGCCGACGACGGCGCCGCCCGTGCTCACGACGAGGCTCTTCGGGCCGACGATTCCCGGGCTCGAGCGCTCGAAGAAGCGGCCGTGTACGACGATGCTGCCGCGCCCGATGATGGCGCAGTTCTTGAGCACGCCGGGCTCGCCGATCGTGAGCTCGGCGCCTTCGCCGAGCGCGATGGAGCAGTTCTCGAAGCGACTGTCGACCTGGATCACGGAGCCGTCGCCGAATTCGAGCGTCGCGTCGCGGAGCACGTCACCCTTGCCGAAGTAGCGCGTCGCGCCCTCGACGCGTTTCGGGCGGTCCATGCCCGTCCCGACGAGCACGGCGCGATCGAGCGTGGCTCCGTCGAGCTTCGCGTCGACGAGGTCGGCGCCGGTGAGGTCGGCGTCCGTGAGGTCGGCGTGCGAGAGATCCGCGCCGGCGAGCTTCGCGCCGGCGAGCTTCGCACCGGTCAGATCCGCGCGGGCGAGGTCGGCGAAGGAGAGATCCGCACCGGAGAGCGTCGCGCCGCGCAGCGTTGCGCTGCGCAACATGGCCTTGGCGAGCTTCGCGTTCGTGAGGTTCGCGCCGTCGAGATCGGCCCGGCCGAAATCGACCCCTTCGAGCACGACGCCGGCAAGATCGATGCCGGAAAGCCCGGCTCGTTTGAGGCTCTGCTTGTTGCGCGCGCGCCTCAGCACTTCGTCTTTCGAGTAATCGGCCATTTCCTGGGATCTCCGTGATTCGGCGCGCTCGGGGACTGCTTCCGCCGCGCGCGCGCCCGGCGTCACATCGATGCTCGGCGCATCGTCATCGGGGTCGTCGGGGAGGACGCTGTCGAAACCCTGGTCGATCTCGTCGACCGTCGCTTCGACGGCGGTGACGATCGGCGGCGCGGGGGTCGCTCGCTTCGTTAGCTCGGCGGTGAAGAGGTTCGCCGCGTTGCCGTCGCCGTCCGGTATGTCGAGTCGATTGCCGCACTTCACGCAAAACCGCGCGCTCGAGAACATTTCCGTCTGGCATTTCGGACAGGATCGCGTCTCGAAAATCATCTCGGCAATCGCAAATAGAGTGGGCGGGCCCGACCGTCTCGGGGGGGATTGCGCGGCTTCCGACGGTCGAGCCGCCCGACGATTTAGGTGGCGACGCGCCGAGCGTTTTTTGAAGTGAGTTACGAAAGAGCGCTTCTCGGAAAAATTCGGTAGGACAACGTGTCCCATTCGCCCACAACGTGGCGCGACGAAGACGCTCGTTCACGCTTGACACCAAACGCGAACCTCGAGGATGGTGAACGTCCCCCGGGGAACAGGGGATAGCGCATGCACGGGAAGGATGAGCGGATGAAGAAGCGTGGATTGCGTCTGGCAGCGGGACTGTCGTTTCTGGGCTTTTTGTGCGCGCCGGCCGCGAATGCGGCGCCTGACGTCACGATTCGCGTCGTGACGCCGTTCGCGACGGGTCACATTCTCGCGGACGCGGCGTTCAAGTTCAAAGAGCAGGTCGAGTTCAAGAGCAAGGGCAAAGTCGCCGTGACCGTGGCGACTTCGGTGCTCAACGAACAGACCATCAATCCTCAAATGACGAGTTGCGACGCCTCTCAGCGCGTCGGTGACGTCATGCTGACGGGCGGGCAGCCCATTCAGGACTGGGCGCCGCAGTATTTCTTCTTCAACGGCCCGTACGTCATCGAGGATTACGATCACTTCCAGGGCGTCTGGTTCAGCCACCTCGGCGAGGAGGCGCGCGCTCTCATGAACCAGAACGGCAACCAGGTGACGCTCGGCACCGTCTACCGCGGATTTCGGCAGTTCACGTCGAACGAGCCCATCCTCGGGCCCGCCGATTTCGTGGGCTTCAAGTTGCGCCTACCCGCGGTACCCGACTGGGTGGCGGTGTGGTCGTCGCTCGGCGTACAGCAGGTCATCGTACCCCTCGGCGGTATTTACGCCGCTTTGGCGAACGGCACGGCCGAGGGTTCGGAGGGCGATCTCACGCAGATCCTGTCACTGAGGCTCTACGAGGTGCAGTCGCACCTGAGCCTCACGAGCCATCTCGTGGGCTTCGGCCTCGCCACCGCGAACGAGTGCTTTCTCGACGGCTTGAACCAGGGCCAGGAGAACATGGTCGTTCACGAGATGCAGGCGGCCACCGACTGGGCGACCGCGAGGATGTTCTCGCTCGAAGCGGGGCTTCTCTCGACACTTCAGTCGAACGGCATGACGGTCGTGCAACCCGACGCCGGCGCGATTCGGGCCGCGGCCGAGCCCGCCATCAACAACCTCTTTGCCACGAAGTGGACGGTCACGACCTGGCAAGAGGTGCTCTCGTACTGACGCAGACGTAGCGAGGGTGCGACGGGGGCGGCTCGGGTTCTTTCCCGGCCGCTCTCAGTCGCCCGGGTCCACGCGCACGACGCGCGTGTCGACGACGCCGCGATCCGCGCCGATCTCGATCACCATGAAGTGACGGCCGATGTCGTCGAATCGCTCCGGGATCGCGCCGCCGCCGCCGGAGATGAAGGCAGGAATGCCGGCGTTGTCGAACTCGTAATAAGAGTGAATGTGGCCGTAGAGCGTGAGGTCCACGCCGCCCTCCGCGAGCCGGCCGAGGAGCATCGCGGCTTCGTTGCGGCTCGCGAACGCGCCGTTGCGTACGCCCGTCGGGTCGAGGGGCGGAATGTGCATGGCGACCACGTGCACGGAGCTTCGCGCGCGTGAAACCCAGCCCTCGAGCCAGTCGTACACGAGCGGGTCGAGCGTCGCGCTCGCCGAATCGAGCATCGTAAAGTAGACGCCGCGGTAAGCGAACTGGAAGTTCGCGCGACCGAAGTAGTCCTGATAGAGCGAAGGGCTCACGCCGAGCTCGTGATTGCCGAGCGTCGTGTAGTACGGGACCTCGAGTCCCTCGAGCTCGTCGCGAAACTCCCGGAGCTCGTCCCGCGTGCCGCGCCGCGTGAGGTCGCCCGCGCCGAGCAGGAAGCGCACGTCGGGCTCCTCGTTCACGCGCCGGTAGACGTCCTTGACGCGGTCGATCGCTTCTTGAACGTCGCTCATCAGCGCGAACGACCAGGGAGCACGGTCGGACGCGTCCGGCGGCGCGAAGCGAAAGCGCGATGGTCCCGCCGGCACGTCGAGCTCCCAGGTTTTTCGCGTCGGCAGCGGGTTACCGACCAGCGTCGCGCGGGCGTCGGGCTCGAGCGGCGTGAGCTCGACGTCCGGAACGCAGTTTTGGACGTCGAGCGTGACCGTGCCCGCCGAGCGCGCGTCGAGCTCGAGCTCCCACGCCGGCGCGCTCGCCCAGAGGGTGAGCTTCGGGCCTTCGAGCTTCCGGACCGCGGCGAGCCCGTGGACGACGTGCACGTCGAGCTCGGCGTTCGTCGCTGTTCCGATCGTGCGGTCGCGCTCGGCGCGCTCTTCGGCGGGGCGCACGCACGACAAGGCGAGAGCGGCCGCCGTTGCCAGAATGAGGGGTCGATGGTCGTTCATGGTTCGTTCCGTTCGCGGCCCTTCGGGCCCTCGCCCGCCTGCCGGAAGAGCAGGGATGCTCCGGCGACGCGAGCGCTACCGACCTCGGCCTGAACGCCGAGGCCCCACTCGGGCAAGAAGAACCAGCGTGCCTCTGCGCCGAAGTGCCCGGCGACGCCGCTCGGAATGCCCTCGAGGATCAAGCCGCCCGCGAAGTCGTCGTGACGGTGATCGTAGTACACGCGCGCCTCGCTGCCGGGATGGCTCGCTCCGCGAAACACGGCACCGAACCCGAAGCGGGCGAGCAAGAGGTCGTCGAAGTCCGATGGAGCGTCGACGCCCGTCACGTCGTAGTCGATGAGCCCGAAGGAATAGCCGATACCGGCCTCGACGAATGCTCCGCGAAGCGTCGAGCCCACGTGGCCGAGATCGTAGCGTGTGTCCACGAGCACATCCATGCTCGTCCGCACGAAGCGCTCGGTCACGAAACGATGGTGGACGACGCCGAGGACGCCGTCGAGGCGATCGGCCGTCACCGCCCGCTGGCTCGCCGAAGGTACGGCGCCGAGCACGCGGTAGCCCGCTTCGAGGCCGTAGCGCGCGTTGTCCCCGTCGCTCGAAAACCAGGCGGACGGCGTGAGACGGAGCGAGCCGCTCTGAAAGGAAAGCCGCTCGACGACGAAATGCTCGTAGGCGAAGATGGGATCGGAAATATGGCGGTAGCCGAGCTCGGTTTCGATCCACGGCGGTGGCTGCACGCGCCGCTCCGCCGCGTCCGAGTCGGGCGAGAGGGTGCCGTAAACGTCCGCGAGGTACGACGTGATGAAGAGTCCCGAGCCGAGCACCATCGTGCCGGCGGCCGGTCCCGCGACGTAACGCGACGCGCCGGTCGCCACGAGCGCGACGAGTCCGCCTGCCATGAGTCCGAGGCCGGCGCCCTGGGCGATGAGCAGACGCGTTCCGGTCGTGCTCTCGCCGGCGACGTAGTGTCCGGCGCCGTGAACGACGACGCCCGGCACGACGGCCGCGGCCCCCGCGAGCGCACGTTCGCCGGTCGACGGCGCCGCGCGAGCCGCCGGCGCCGGCTCGGTTTCGGAGGCAGCGTGCTCGACGGGCGGCGTCGACGGGTCCGCCGCGAGCGCCGGTCTTGCGAGCGCGACGAGTCCGAAAAACGTGAGCGCCGCAGCGGCTCGCACGGGCGCGACGCTAGCACGTAGGGAGCGAAAGCGATGTGCAGGGTCCGGGCTTTCGTGTAGCGTGACGCCAGTGAACAGGTGGTTCGGGATCGCGCTCGTGGTGGGGGTGTTCGTCGCGTGCTCGGCGGAAAGCGAGCCGGGCGGCGCTGGAGGGGCGTACTGTGCGACGGTGCTCGGCCGATTGCGCGAGTGCGACGTCATCGACTCGGGTCGCTACGCGTGTTCGAACTACGGAGATCGCGCGGAGCTCTGCGAAATCCAGTGTGTCGAGGACGCGAGTTGTGCCGATGTCGCCGAATTCGCCTGCAGCTTCGGAGGCAGGATCGCGCGCTGCTTTCAAGAGTGCATCGGGCTCTCGCCGTTCACGTGCACCGACGGCACCGTGATCGAGCCGTACCTTCGCTGCGACGGTTCGTCGGATTGCGCGGGCGACGAAGACGAGGCCGACTGCAGCCTCGTCAACGGCTACAAGTGCAGGAACGTCGACGACTTCGTCGATTCCACGCTCTATTGCGACGGTTACGACGATTGCGCGGACGGCAGCGACGAGGTGCCCGATTGCGTCGAAGTCCACGTCTGCGACGGACTTTCGATCTCCGAGGCGCAGATGTGCAACGGGATTGCCGTCTGCGACGACGGCTCCGACGAGCCGGAAGAATGTGCCGAGCTCGCCTGCGACTGAGACAGGTTACGGCCCTCCTCCGCGCGTGATCGCCGTCCGCACGGCGGCGAGCGGCGCCGTTTCTTCGAAGCGCACGCCGCTCGCGGTCGCGTGAACGCCGAGGTCACGCAGGAGCGCTCGGAAGTCGACGGGTGCGCCCTCTGCCATGTGGCGCGCGGCGAGCTCGCTCAGCACCGGGGCGCCGATGCCGCGATCGATGGCCGCGAACGTTTCATCGAGGGAAAAAACGACCGAAGAGTTCCCGCCGGCGCGCAGCACGGCCCGCAACCCGTCCTCGAGCCCGCGCACACCTCTCGTCCGCTGCCGCGCTCCGAGGTCGGCGAGCAGGCAAAAAAGCGCGCCGCCCCAGTAGACGTCGTCGTGTGATTCGCCGTTCGAGAGCCCGTTCTTCGTGAGTGCGTCGAGGCCGCGCGGCATCTCGCGCGCGAACTCCTGCCAGAGCTTGGCTTCGTCGTAGAGTCCCGCCCGCACGCGGATGAGCGGCTCGAAATACGTGGCGAGCCCCTCGTCGAACCAGCCGCTCTTCTCGCCGTACGAAGGTGTGCCGACATGGAACATCTCGTGCACGAGCACCCAATCGTCGCCGAGGTCGCGCTCGGTCGTCTCTTCGCCGACGAGCATGACGATGCCCGGCGCGCTCTCGGGCAGGAGGCGCCCGAACTTCACGCCGCGTTCTTTCGGAAGCGGAGCGACGATGACCAGGACCTCGTCGTCCGGAGGCTGCCCGTAGAACGCCGTTACGGCGCGAAACCCCGTTTCGACCCAAGTTGCGATGCGTTCGGCGCCGAGCGCGAGCTTCCCGTCGAGCAGCGCGAGGCGGAGCAACGCGCCCGGAGGCCCGAGTCGCCGCACCTCGCGAGCGCCGAACGCCGTGTAGGTCGCGACGCGGAGCTCGTGCGATTCGATGGCATAGCCGCCGGTCCCGCGGCGGAGCCCGGTGGCGAACCCGCGCGGCTCGTCGAACGTCACGCTCACGGGGACGCCGACACGCGCCGGGACGGGCGTGAAGAGAAAGCTCGACGCGCCGCCCACGAGCGACGCGCCGAAGCGCGTGGCCACGTCGATGCGCTCGATGCGCTCGGCCGCGGCGCCGAGGTCAACGCGGTAGGCGAGCTCGCTCACGCCGGGCGCCGGCGCCGCGAGCGTCTCGCGCGTGACGAACTCCTCGAGCTCGGGCGTGGCGGGCTCGAACCCGCTTACCGCGCCGCCGTCGCACCGCGCGCGCACGTCGACGACGAACGGCGCGCTCGCGGGCGCCTTCACGTGAAAGCTACACCGCGGCTCCGCGGCATCCGCCGTGGCACGCGCAGGTGCCGCCCGCGGCGCGGGGGCGCACGCCACGGCCAACGCGACGAACGGCGCCAATACGAGGTGAAAGTTCTTTACGGGAAATCCCGAATGGCGCGCGCCGCATCGCCCGAATGGGAAGAATCGGGCGCGGCGTTCGATCGGGGGAAGTGCAGGCGACATGGCCGGATCGGAGGTAGGGGTAGGATCGCGCTCACGACGCCGTCTTTCGCGTCGTGAAAAAGCCGCCCGAGAGTGCGCGCGACGCGTACGGCAGCACGAGGCCCGGAAGGCCGAGCTTCGGCGCGAGCGCGCCCGCGAGGCCGAAGAGGAGCGCGAGCGTTCGCTCGACGTAGAAGTAGCCGTCCGGATACTCGACGCTCTTCATGACGGCGCGAAGTTGGCCGCGCACCTGTTGGTAGCCGCTGAGCTTCTCGATGGCTTCGCGATCGAGCCTCGAAAAATCGCCGATCTGAACGCCTCCGAGCACCTTCAGGTATTCGCGTCCAACACGCTTCAAGAGCTCGCGATCGCCGTCGGGCGCGACGAAGCCCATGATCTCGAGGCCGCGCAGGATTTCGTCGTCGTTCTTCGTGAGCACGCCGAGCACGACCGTCTTCATGCCGTTCGCCAGCGCTTCGGTGGCGTTCTCCACGGCGCCGTAATCCAGGATCACGAGCACCGGACCCGGACGCACGAGGAAGTTCCCGGGGTGCGGATCGGCGTGGAACACCCGATGCCGGAGCAACATCTCGAAGTACACCTCGACGAGCAGCTTGCCGACGGCCTCCGGATCGATGCCCTGCGTGCGTTGCGCGGCGAAATCGGTGATCTTCGTGCCCTCTTCGAACGACATGCTGAGCACGCCGGCCTGCGTCAGCTCCGCGACGGGCGTCGGCACGACCACGTCCGAGCGTCCCGCGAAGATCTTGCGCATTCGCTCGATGTTCTCGCGCTCGTGAGCGTAGTCGGTCTCGCGCGCGAGCATCGCCTCGAGCTGATCGAGCATGCGCTCGACACGTCCGATCGGTAGGAGCCGTTTCACCATCGGCAGAATCGACCGAAGCACGCGCAGGTCGCTCGCGATGAGGCGCTCGATGTTCGGGTAGAGCACCTTGACCGCGAGCGGCTGACCGTCTTTGCGCGTCGCTCGATGCACCTGAGCGAGCGACGCTGCGGCGATTGGCTCGCGCTCGAAGCTCCCGAAGCGCTCGAGCGGAGCGTCGCCGAAGGCTTCGCGCAGGCGCGCCTGGATCTCGCCGAACGGACGCGGGGGCACTTTGTCCTGCAGCGCTTCGAGGGCCTCCCCGTACGCCGGAGGCAGGAACGTCCCGGTGACGCTGAGCACCTGGCCCATCTTGATGAACACGCCGCCGAGGCTCGTGAAGCCGCGCGTGAGCCGGCGCGCGTTCTTCTTGTGGGCGCGCTCGAAAAGGCGGCTCGCTCGTTCGCGGCCGGAGAGGCTCGCGAGAAGCCACGTCATCCCGTACGACGCGAATA
>DASUTR010000140.1:0-8955 GCA_036374535.1 Polyangiaceae bacterium | reverse complement strand
CCTCGAGCTCGCGAATGCGTACTTCGGCCGCGCGGCGCGCTTCCTCCGCCGCGCGGCGCGCTTCCTCCGCTGCGAGGCGAGCTTCCTCCGCTGTTCGGGCCGCCGCCTCGGCGGCCAGGCGGCCTTCGTCCGGCGTCGGATAGAGGACGATACCCTCTTCGTCACGCGCGAGCCGCAGCGTCGGCCCGAACTCATCGGCTTTGACGAACCAGTATCCCCCGAACACCGAGGAAAAACGGAAACCGGGCGCTGCAGGGTCACGCTCGACCAGATCGCCGTCCACGAAATCCCAGATGCGAAGCTCGTTACCGGGGTCCTCCATGTCGAACCTGACGAGTTCGCGCACGCCGAGCTTGCGATAGCGCTCCAGCTTTTTCGACCAAGGTCCGTCCCACGAGTCGTACTCGCTGATGAACTCGACGGCGAGATGCGGCGCGCCTCGCTCCCACACCTTCCACGACGGAAACGGCGCGTCGGGCTCACCCAAACGTGCCAGCACGTCGGGCGCGCAGCGCGCTTTCGGGTCCGTAGGATCCCAGTAGACGAACTGGTCGGAGCCGAGCACGGCGCGCTCGCCAAAGGCGGCTCGAAGGCTCTGGTAGAGGAGCGTGCGGAGGTCGACGTGACGGCGCGATTCCGGCACTTCCTCACTCGTCGGGAAAACGAGCGGCACCGGCTCTCGGAGGTACCGAGGTTTGAAGCCTCGCTCGGCGGATGCGGCCACGGCTCGGGAAGAATACCACACGGTCACGGTCGGTCGCTCCCGCGACGAGTTGCGTGGTCGGCGTGCGAGTCGCGCCGGAACCGCGTATTCTGGCGGCCCATGCCGCTCCTCGTCATCACGCTCGTTCGCGCGGCCGGCGGCTGGAAGAAGGCATGATGCCGGCATCCGTTGGAACCACGACGCCCGACGGCTCGCTGCCTCGGTTCATCTACGGCACGGCGTGGAAGGAAGAGCTCACGAGCGCTCTCACGCGCCAGGCGCTCGGCGCGGGGTTCCGCGCCATCGACACCGCCAACCAGCGTCGCCACTACGTGGAATCGGCGGTCGGCGCCGCCGTCGTGAGCTTTCTTTCGGAAACCGGCATCGAGCGCGACCGCCTCTTTTTGCAGACGAAGTTCACGTACGCGCGCGGGCAAGATCACCGGCTCCCCTACGATCCGAACGCGGACTTTGCGACGCAGGTCGCGCAGTCGTTCGCGAGCTCGCTCGAGCACCTCCGAACGACGTACGTCGATTCGCTCCTCTTGCACGGACCCGCGACGGGGCGCGGCCTCACCGACGCGGATCGCGACGTGTGGCGGGCCATGGAATCGCTCGCTAGCGCGGGCAAGGCGCGCTTCATCGGCGTGAGCAACGTCACGCTCGAGCAGCTCGAGCTCTTCGTGCAGGCGGCGGAGATCGCTCCGGCGTTCGTGCAAAATCGCTGCTACGCGAGCACGGGCTGGGACCGCGACGTGCGCGCGTTCTGTCGCGAGCACGGCATCGCGTATCAGGCATTTTCGCTGCTCACGGCGAACGCGCGCGAGCTCCGCGCAGCGGCCGTGGAGCGCGCGGCCAAGCGGACGGGACGCACCGCGGCCGAAGTCGTGTTTGGGTTCGCACGCGCGGTCGGCATGATTCCGCTCACGGGCACGTCGGACCCGGCGCACATGAAGGGCGATCTCGCCTGCGAGGATTTCGCGCTCACGCCGGACGAGATCGCCGCGATCGAGCACGTCGTCCGATGAACGCCCCGAAAAGGCGCTTCAAGAATCCAATCATCCCCGGATTCCACCCCGATCCGAGTATCTGTCGCGTCGGCGGCGACTTCTATCTCGTCACGTCGAGCTTCGAGTACTTCCCGGGCGTCCCGCTGTTCCACAGCAAGGACCTCGTGCACTTTCGGCTTCTCGGCCACGTGCTCACACGGGATTCCCAGCTCGATCTCCGCAAATCGAAGAGCTCGAACGGGATCTACGCGCCGACCCTGCGGCACGACGGGCGCTTTTTCTACATGGTGACGACCCACATCGACGGCGGGGGGAACTTCTTCGTCACCGCGGAACGGCCCGAGGGACCATGGTCCGAGCCGGTCTGGCTCGATCGGGACGGCATCGATCCGTCGTTTTCGTTCATCGACGGCACCGCGTACTACACGCGAACCGGTAAGGGCTCGGACTTCGATCACCCGCTCATCTACCAGGGGACACTCGACAAGAAAGCGCGAAAGATCAGCGTCAAGCCGGAGCCCATTTGGCCCGGAACGGGCGGCATCTGGCCGGAGGCGCCGCACCTCTTCAAGCGAGGCGAGTACTTCTACTTGATGCACGCCGAGGGCGGCACGCACTACGACCATTCGGAAATCGTCGTGCGCAGCCGGTCACCGTTCGGACCCTTCGAAGTGTGCCCGCACGGTCCCATCCTCGGGCACCGCGCCCGCAAGGGTCACGCGATTCAGGCGACCGGGCACGCGGATCTCGTCGAGCTCGCGAACGGCGAAACGTGGGCCGTCTTTCTCGCCGTACGCCCCAAGGGTGGGCGCTTCCACCATCTCGGCCGCGAAACGTTCCTCGCACCCGTCACGTGGACCAAGGACGGATGGCCCGTCATCGGTAACCGCGGCCACGTCGAGCTCGAGATGACGGCTCCCCGACTCGAGCCGGCTCCTTTTGCCCCCCTGCCCGCGCGCGACGACTTCGACGCGCGCCCGCTCGCGCCGGCGTGGAACTTCGTACGCAATCCCAATCCCGACGACTGGTCCCTCGCCGCGCGGCCCGGCCACCTCCGGCTGATCGGTTCGAAGGTTTCGCTCGACGAGCTCGGCTCGCCCGCGCTCGTCGCACGACGCCAGCAGCACTTCGCGTTCCGAGCGCGCGCGCGGCTCGATTTCGAACCGAAAAACTCGAACGAAGAAGCCGGACTTGCCGTGCGCGCCAACGAGGATTTCTACGCAGCGATCGCGATCACGCGCGGCGCCGCGGGCCGCGAAGCCACGCTCCGGACGCGGCTGCTCGGAAAATCGAGGCTTGGCAAGAGCGCAGCGCTCGAGCCCGGTCCGGTCGAGCTCGAGATCACGGCCACCGCCGCGGAGTACGAGTTCTTCGTGCTCACGGGTACGAAGCGCGTGCCGCTCGGAACCCTCGCGTGCAAGGAACTGTCGACGGAGAAGATCTGGCGTCCCGGGCACACGTATTTCACGGGAGCGTTCGTCGTGCTCTACGCGACCGGCAACGGCAGCCGCTCGAACGCCGCGGCCGATTTCGATTGGTTCGATTACGCGCCGGGCGACGACTAGCGCGCTCGGAAACTTAGCCCGCAACTCGGGAAGCTCGTTACACGCGGGCTCGCGCGTTGCGCCGGCGGGCGAAGGCCAAGGCGAGTGCCGCGAGCGCGAGCGACCCGAACGCGCTTCGACCGCGCGTCTCTCCGGTGCGACAGCCGCAACCACTCGCGTCATCGCCACCACCGTCGTCCCCGGACGAACCCCCGCCGCCGCTCGTCGAGGTTCCTCCGGTGTTCGCGCCACCCGAGGAAGCTCCGCCGGTCGTCGCACCTCCGGTGCCGGGAACGCCGCCCGTCGCCGTGCCACCCGTCCCTCCGGTGCCGCCCGTGGCACTCCCGCCGATGGCGGCTCCGCCCGCGCCCGTTCCGGCGGACGGCGCGGTGCCCCCGCTTCCGAGACCAGCCGCCCCGCCCGTGGTGCCGCCCGCGCTCGTCCCCGCCGTGCCCCCCGTTCCGCTGCCGGCCGCGCCGCCCGTGCCCGTGGTACCGCCGGGCCCTCCGCCCGACGCCGTGCCCGCGCCGCCGCCCCGGCCGCCCGTGCCCGTTCCCCCCGCGCCGCCCATACCGCCCGTGCCGGCGGTGAGACCGAGCTCGAAGGGACCGAGGTCGGGCGCCGAGCCCGCGAACGGAAGCCCCACGTTCTCGCCCTTGTCGATGAGATCGCTGCCCATCGCGAGACGTAAGAAACTCATGTTGGGCAGACTTCCGTCGGCTTGTCGTGCCGCGAGCGCCTCCGACTCCATCACGCTCGTGAAGTCGGCCGACGAAACGGTGACTTGAAGCGTCCACGAATTGAAGGTGTCCGTTCCGCCGGTCAACTGACTGATCGCCGTGCCCGGCGTCATCGCGATGTTGTTCCGGAGCTTGTGGTCGCTCGTCGTGTCCGTCAGCATGTTGTAGTTCGTGCCGTTTCGGAACGCGATGTTGTTGAAGAAGTCGAGACCGCCGGGGTGGTGATTCGCGTAGAAGCCTTGCGCACGATTGCCGAAGGCGACGCACTGGCGGACCACGTGGCGCGGCACGGGATTCGGCACGTTCGACGGCGGTGAGCCGAAGCCGCCCGCCTTGAAACCCGCCCCGTTCCCCGCCGCCGTGGTCGTGTCGGGCACGTAGCCGTTGTTGATCGCGAACGACTTCTCGACGGTGCACACGCCTGGAGCGTTGATGAAGTCGTAGCCGTCGTCGCTGTTCGCCCAGGCGCGGCAGCCCCGCATCACGTTGCCTGCCCCCGTCGAGTGGCAGCCGAAGCCGTCTCCGCTGCCGCCGTTCTCGAGCTGGTCGTAGTTGTGGTGCGAGTCGCAGTTGAGGATCAGGTTGTTGGCGCCGCTCGTGATGAAGAACCCGGGCGCTTCGTTGTGGTGCGAATCGACGCGCTCGACGACGTTGTTGCTGCCCTGGATGCGCACGCCCCACGAGTCCTGGCCCGACATGTACTGCTGCACGCCGCGCACCTGGAGGCCACGCACGTGAATGAAGCTCGTCTGGATGTTGAGACCCGTGACGCGGCCGTTCGGGGTACCGTTCGACAGATCGAAAATCGGGATCTCGTCCAGGTACGCGAAGTAGCGAATGGGATTGCCCGACGTGCCCGCCTTGTTGAAGTTCACACCGACCGTGACGCTCGCGGCGAACGTGTACATGCCGCCGCGAATCCACACCGTGTCGCCCCCGGTCGCGCGCGTCTGGGCGTCCTCGACGCGGCCGCACGGCGCGGCCATCGAGCAGGTCGTCCCGCTGCCGCCGGGCGCGACGTAATATTCCGCCGCGAGCGCAGGCGAAACGCCGAAAAGTAGTCCCAGGGTCAGGGCAGCGGAGGCCGGGCGAACCATGGGTGGATTGTCGCTCCCGGAACCCAAACCCGGTCACCAAAAGGGCGGGATGGCGACGTTGGACGAGCGCCGTCAGGCGCGGCTCGGCGGCCTCTCGGTCTCACGCCACGGCGCGGGGCACCCGAGGAGCCCCCTCGGCCTTCTTGAGGACGATGACGAACGTCGTGCCCTGTCCGGGCGCGCTCTCGACGCTCACGGTGCCCCCCATGGCCTCGGCGAGATGCTTCACGATGGAAAGCCCGAGGCCCGTGCCGCCGATTTCACGCGAGCGCCCGGGGTCCACTCGATAAAACCGCTCGAAGAGCCGGGGTAAGTGGCGCGCCTCGATGCCGGGTCCGTCGTCCTGCACGAGGATTCGTACCTTTTCACCCTGCACTTCGCCGCGCAAGACCACCTTGGAGCGCGGACCGCAGTACTTCACGGCGTTGTCGACGAGGTTCGTCACGATGTGATCCATCGCGCGACGATCGGCAAGCACCCGCGGCACGAGGAGCCCCACGTCGTTCACGAGCTCGACGCCGCGGCGCTCGGCGCGCTCCTCGAACGTATTCAAAACGCGGGTGAACGCGATGCGCAGATCGAGCGGTTGAATGTCGAGCTTGAGCTTTTGCGATTCGATGCGCGAAAGATCGAGCAAGTCTTCGACGAGATCGTGCAGGCGCTGCGCGTTGCGCGCGATGATTCCGATGAACTGCTCGAGCACCGCGCGATCCTCCGGTAGACCGCCCTGGAGCGTTTCGGCCGCGGAGCGAATCGCCGTCACCGGCGTGCGGAGCTCGTGCGAGACGGTGGCGACGAAGTCGCGCCGCAGCGTCTCGAGCCGGCGCATCTCGGTCACGTCGACGAACACCGCGAAGAGTTGATCGTCGTGGCCGGGCAGGCGCGCCACGCGCACGAGCAAACGGCGCGGCTTGAGCCCGCCGAGCTCGATCTCGCCGATGACGGGTTCGGCGGCCGTCTGTGCGTGATCGAGGAGCTGCTTCAGGTGTTCGTGGCGCGTCGCCTCGAGTTGGGTCTTCCCGATGGCGTCCGAGCCGAGCAAGAGCATCTCGCGCAGCGCGTTGTTGATGAACGCGATACGGCCCTCCCGGTCGAGGAGCAGCACGCCCTCCTCCATACCCACGAGCACCGAGCGCAACCGGTCGCGCTCCTCGCGCAGCGAGCCGAGCGTCCCCGAAAGCTCGCGGGCGACCCGATCGAGCGAGCGGCCGATCTCGTCGAGCGCCTCGCCGTCGGCCGTTAGCGCGGTTCCCTCCGAATCCCCCGTGGGCAAGCGCCCGGCGACGGTCGCGAGCTCGCGCGTCGCCGCCGATAGCAGGCGATCGGCGAAGAGCGCCGTCGCGACCGAAACGACGAAAGCTAGACCGAGCGCGAACGGCAGCGCGGGCCGCAGCGCGGGCGCCAAAAACCAGCAGACCCCCCCGGCGAGCGCAATCATGGACGCCGCCACCGCGACGAGCTTGCCGCGGAAGCCGAGCGTCAAACTTGCGCCTCCTCCGGCGCCGAAACGAAGCGGTAGCCGACGCCGCGCACCGTCTCCACGTAGTCGCGCGCAGCTTCGAGCTTCTCGCGCAGGCGCTTCACGTGCGTATCGACCGTGCGCGTCGTGATGTCCGCCTGGATCCCCCACACGTCGTCGAGCAGCACGGTGCGCGTCTGCACGCGGTTTCTGCGATCATAGAGCGTGACGAGCAGCTTGAACTCGAGCGCCGTGAGCTCGATCTCGACGCCGTCGACCCAGGTCCGATGCGCGCCCCGATCGATGCGCAAGCGGCCGAATTCGACGCTCGGTTCGCCCTCGACGCTCTCCCCCTTGCCCCGGCGCAAAATCGCTTGGATGCGCAAGAGTAGCTCGCGCACGCTGAACGGCTTGACGACGTAGTCGTCCGCGCCGAGCTCGAAACCCACGACGCGGTCGATCTCCTCGCCTTTCGCCGTGAGCATCATCACGGGGACTCCCCGCGTCGACGCGTTCTCCTTCAATTGCTTGCACACCTCCGTGCCGGGCACGTCGGGGAGCATCAAGTCGAGCAGCACGAGATCGGGCCGCTGCTCGCGCGCCATGCGCAAGCCTTCGGCCCCGAGCTTCGTCACGACCGTCTCGTGACCGGCCTGCTTCAAGTTGTAGGCAAGGACCTGTTGGAGATCCTGCTCGTCTTCGACCACTAGAATTCGAGCCATCAGGCCCTCGCTACCGACACGGTGTGACGGCATTGTGACAGGACTAGAGCAGCTCGGCGGCAACCGTCGCTGCGTTGCTGGTTTTCTGGGCTATTTCGCCGACGGAGGGCCGGGAAGGCGCTCAATGCCCGTTGGTTCCCGAGCCGAGCGGCCGTTCGGCGAAACGATAGCCGACGCCCCGCACGGTCTCGATGTAGTCGCGCGCGGCGCCGATCTTCTCGCGCAGGCGCTTGACGTGAGCGTCTACCGTGCGCGTCGAAATCTTCGCGTCCATGCCCCAGACGTGGTCCAGGAGGGCGCCCCGCGACTGCACACGGTTCCGCCGGTCGTAGAGCGTGACGAGCAGCTTGAACTCGAGCGCCGTGAGCTCGATCTCGGCCTCCTCGACCCAGATGCGGTGCGCCTCGCGATCGACGCGCAGCGTGCCGAAGTCGACCATCGACGCCGGAGGAGGCTTCGTTTCGTTTCGCTTCAAGATCGCGCGAATCCTGAGCACGAGCTCGCGCACGCTGAACGGTTTCGTCACGTAGTCGTCGGCGCCGAGCTCGAACCCCACGACGCGGTCGATCTCCTCGCCCTTGGCCGTGAGGACGATCACGGGGATGCCCCGCGTGCCGCTGTCGTCCTTGATCGAGCGGCACACCTCGGTTCCGGAGATGTCCGGCAGCATCAAATCGAGCAGCACGAGATCCGGCCGCTGATCGTGCACGAGCTTGAGCCCGTCCTGCCCCTGGGCCGCCGAGAGCACGTCATGGCCCGCCATTCGCAGGTTGTAGTCGAGCACCTGACGAATATCGGGTTCGTCTTCGATGACGAGGATGCGAGCCATCGGCGATAGCCCGGATAACGAACGGATGTGAATGCAGCGTGACGACTTCGTAGCAAGCAACGAACCCGCTCCCGCCGGAACGCCGCCTAAAACGGGGGGAGCGCGCGGTCATCGGGTTTTTGCCGGCCAGTCATCAAGCCGTCACGGACCGGTCTCATGCTCCGCCCGCGTAACGATGGACTTCGGGAGCTGGACCGAGCGCCGTATCGACACACAACGTGTCCGCCGACTCGTCGTCGGTTGGATCGTCGGCTCGATCAGCGTGGTCGCGGGAATGAGCTTCATCGTTCTCACTTCCACGGGCGTCGCGGCGTCCGAGGAAGAGGACGACGGACCCATCGAGGTGCAGCTCGCCAAAGAGCCGGAGCCCGAACCTCCCCCGCCTCCCCCGCCTCCTCCCGAAGCCGCCAAAGCGGCGCCGAAGCCGCGCGTGGCGGTACCGACGACGATCTCCGACGAGAAGCTCCAGGAGAAGGAGCCGCCCAAGGACCTCCTGGCCGAAGAAAAGATGGAGGAGGCGCCGAAGGAGGAACCGAAGCCCGTCGTCAGCGCGGCGCCCGCTCCGGCGCCAACCCCCGTCGTGCGCCAGAAGCCGGTCGAGAAGAAGGCCATTCGCCTCACCGAGGACATGCCTAAACCTCAACGGCTCTCCGGTTCGACGATGCCGGAGTACCCGCCCGACGTTAAGTCCGCGGGCGTCGAGGGCGTCGTGATCGTGCGATACGTCATCGGTGAGGACGGTTCCGTGCGCGACGTGAAGGCGCTGAAGGGGCCAACCGAATTGCACGCCGCGTCGGTCGCGACCGTAAAGACCTGGCGCTTCAAGCCGACCGTCGTCGACGGGTCGCCCG
>DASUTR010000139.1:0-4150 GCA_036374535.1 Polyangiaceae bacterium | reverse complement strand
CCGAGCTCGCCTCGACGCCGTAGATAGCGACGATGTCCCCCGCCTCCGCCGTCTGGATCTCTTCACGGTCGTCCGAGTGCATGCGGAACATGCGCGGCACGCGCACCTTGCGCATCTCGTTCGACGTGTTGAAGATCGTGTCGCCCGACGTGACCTGGCCCTGATAGACGCGGAAGTACGTGAGCTGTCCGTACTTGTCCTGCTGCAGCTTGAACGCGAGGCCGACGAACGGCTTCGACGGATCGGACTCGAGGACGACCTTCTCCTCGTTCTTCTCCTGATCGTGACCTTCGTTGACGACCTCTTTCGGGTTCGGCAGGTACAGGACCACGCCGTCGAGCAGGATCTGAACGCCCTTGTTGCGGAACGCCGAACCGCACATGACGGGCGTCATCTTGAGCGCCAGCGTCGCGCGGCGAATCGCCTGGCGAAGCTCGCTGTCGCTGATGGGTTCTTCGTTGATGAACTTCTCGGCGAGGATGTCGTCGACGTCGGCGACCTGCTGGATGATCTCCTCGCGCGCCGCCTTGGTGCGTTCCGCGTACTCGGCGGGCGGGTCTTCTTCGCGGATCTTCTCGCCGTCGTCACCGTCGAAGAAGTAGGCCTTACCGATGATGGGATCGATGACGCCGACGAACTTGTCCTCGGCGCCCATCGGAACCTGGAGCTTCACCGGGTGATGGCCGAGCTTTTCCTTGAGCATGTCCGCGACGCGCTCGTAGTTCGCGCCGGGGTTGTCCATCTTGTTGACGAAGGCGATGCGCGGCACGCGGTAGCGCTTCATCTGCTTGTCGACCGTGATCGACTGCGACTGCACGCCCTTGCCGGAGTCGAGCACGAGGATCGCGCCGTCGAGCACGCGGAGCGCGCGCTCCACCTCGATCGTGAAGTCGACGTGTCCCGGCGTGTCGATGATGTTGACGTTGTGGTCTTCGAACTGACCCTTCGCGCCCTTCCACACGCAGTACGTCGCCGCCGACTGGATCGTGATGCCCTTCTCGCGCTCGAGATCCATCGAGTCCATCTTGGCGCCGACGCCGTCCTTGCCGCGCACCTCGTGGATGGCGTGAATGCGGCCCGTGTAAAACAAGATGCGCTCGGTGAGCGTCGTCTTGCCGGAGTCGATATGGGCCGAGATGCCGATGTTTCGGATGCGTTCGATGGGGATCTTCGTTGCCACGATGGAGGTCTTTCGGGGTTTTGGACCGGCCGCACGTAGCCAAGACGCCCCCAAAAGGGAAGCACGCGGTCCGGAGGCCGAATTTCGGGCCCCTTAATGGCATCTCCCCGGCCTTAGCGCCACGGTCTCGGCCAGTTGGGGCCAAACCCCCTATTTCGACCGCATTCGACGGGTGCCCGAGCGGCTCAGCCGCGCCGCCAGGGGTACTCCTCGGACCCGAGCACCCAGATGAACGATTGAAGGTCGATCATGTCGCGCGGGCGGAGATCCCGCGTATCCCGGCGGACGAGCTCGGCAAAATCGAGCAGGCTCCGGTACGTGTCCCACGTGGGACGAGGCGCATAGCGAAAATCGAAGCCGTACGCCTCGGCCGCGCGCCGAGTGACGTTCGGCTTCAGAAATACGTGGAGCTCGGGCCGCGCAATGAACCCCACCACCGTCACGACGGGCCACGTGAGAACGCGCGTCTGACGGCGCGGCAAGCGCGCGATGGTTTCGCACCAGCGCTCGAACGCTGCGCGGCCGCCCGAGCTTTCGACCCAATCGAGCAGGCCCTCGGCGAACGCTCTCGCCCCCGCAGGCGTTCGCACGGCGTCGCGGAGCGCCATCTTCTCGAACGAAAAGAGGAGATTCGTGCGCGACTCGATGGAGACGAAGCGTTCGGCCACCTCGCGATGCGCGCCGCGCCTCACGAGCGCCCGCAGCTTGCCGTCACCGAACGTTTCACGAAATCGTTCGGCGGCGCGCACCTTGTAATCGCGTTCCCACGCGACGTAGGTCTCGTCGCGAAAGCCGTCCGGAAAGTGGCGCAGAAAGTGACGGCGGCAAAGGAGTGACGGCTCGGTGGGGCGGGAAGCCACGAGGCGGCGCGCTCTTGCCACGGCGGCTCGGCGTTCGGCGCGGACGTGTGACATTCGGTCGAGCCGTTGCATTCGCCGTGCCGTTTTTTTTGCCACGCACCGCTCTCGGGGCGCGGCCCTTGTGGGTCCGCTACTTGGGGCGCACATTGCTCGCAATGGCCCACGAAAATCCCTCCGACGACGCCGTGCGAACGCTGCTCACCGACGCGCGCGTCATCGCCGTCGTGGGCGCGTCGTCGTCGCCCGATCGCCCGTCCTACGGGATTTTCAAGAAGCTTCTCGGCGCTGGTTACCGCGTCGTCCCGGTGAACCCGAACGAAACGGAAGTGCTCGGGCAAAAAGCCTACGCGACGGTCGCCGACGTCCCCTACCCCATCGACATCGTCGACGTGTTTCGCCGCCCGGAGTTCACGCCGGACATCGCGGACGAAGCCGTTCGCGCAAAGGCAAAAGCACTTTGGTTGCAGAGCGGAATCGTGAACGAGGACGCGGCGCGACGCGCCCACGACGGCGGGCTTACGGTCGTCATGGATTCGTGCATCGGCGTGATGCACGGCCTGCTCGGCGTGGCGAAGAAACCTCCGCCGGCGCCGTAGCCTCAGTCCTCGCTCCACGTGGGCCGAAACATGACCGCGATGCGCGGCGCCGCGCTCTTCACTTTGGGCACCGCGTGGTCGAAGGTGCGTTGGATGGTCCCGCCCATCACGAGCAGATCCCCCGAGCCGAGCGACAGCGCGAGGGATTTTCCGCCGCCCTTCGGGCGCAGGAGAAAGCGCCGCGGGCCGCCGAGCGAAACCGTCGCGACGAGCGCATGCTGCATGTTCCTCGCGACGTAGTCTCCGTGCCACGCGACGCTGTCCCGCCCGTCGCGGTAATAGGCGAGGCTCGTCCTCGTGAACGCTTCGCCGTAACGCCGCGAGAGAACGCCGCGCATCGCCTCGAGCACGGGCGGAACGGCGCCGTCCTCGGGGAGAATCGCGTAGAGCCGCGGGACGTCGACCATTCGTTCGTACATCTCGCGCCGTTCGCTCCGCCAGCGAACGCTCGCGCGGAGCGTCTCGAACAGCGTCGCGGAGCCCCGAACCCACGCCGGCACCGTCTCGAACCAGGCGCCCGCCGCGAGCTCGGTGCGCGCGAGCGCGCCGAACGCAGGGTCGAAGCCCGGTGCGTCGTGCCCGAAGAGCGGCAGCTGAAACGCGCTCACGACGACAAAGCGTAGCCAGGACGAACCGGCCCGCCACCCAGCCTCGCCGGGCTCCTCGAGGGTGGAGCGCGCAGCCGGAGGGGCGCCGGGAAGGGCCGGCGCCGAAACGATCCCCCCGGGCGTAGCGTAGGGAAAACCGATGAAATCGAAGACGAGCTGGAAGAGGCGCCTCGCTCGCGTGGGGCTCGTACTCTTCGGGCTCTTCGTCGTGGTCGCGAGCGCGGCGCTCGTCTCCGGCTGGCGTGCGTTCGGACAGGGCGCCGACGGGGCTCGCCGCGCACGCATCGAGCGCTCGCCGCAGTGGCACGGTGATCACTTCGAGAACCCGCAGCCGCTCGTCAACGACGGCGTCGGCATGCTCACGGGCTTGTTCGCGGCGAGCCCCCACACGAGCCCCGACGACGCGCCGCCCGTCGAAAAGCTCGATCCGAACCGGCTCCGCACGCCGCCGGTCTCGGGCCTGCGCGTGACGTGGCTCGGCCACGCGAGCGTGCTCGTCGAAATCGACGGGCACCGAGTCCTCACCGATCCGGTGTGGAGCCATCGAGCTTCGCCCGTTCCATGGCTCGGTCCGACGCGGTGGTACGACCCGTCGATCGCGCTCGCCGACCTGCCGCCGCTCGACGCCGTCGTCGTTTCCCACGACCACTACGATCACCTCGACATGGCGACGATCCAAGCGCTCGCCGCGACGAAGGCCAAGTTCGTAGTTCCGCTCGGTGTCGGCGCGCACCTCGAGTACTGGGGCATTCCGCTCGAGCGCATCGTCGAGCTCGATTGGTGGGAAAAAGCGAGCTTCGGCACGCTGCAGATCGTGAGCACGCCCGCCCGCCACGCGTCCGGCCGGCACCTGTTCGATCAGGGCGCGACGCTCTGGTCGAGCTACGCTTTCCTCGGCGAGAAGCA